>JALXDT010000001.1 GCA_027070475.1 Candidatus Aminicenantota bacterium
TTGTCATTTTATTCCTCTTATTGCTATTATTTTAACTTAAAAATAGTTTTAAGTCAATTTAAGCTTTTCGTTTCTTTTAAGAAAAGAGTTATGTTAAAATAGATAATGAAAAAACTTTTTAAAAAGAAGAAAATTGCCCTTGTTTTAGGTGGAGGTGGAGCAAGAGGAATTGCCCACCTGGGAATTTTAAAATTTTTAGAAGAAAATGGCTATAATTTTGACTTTATCGTGGGTACCTCCGCAGGTGGAGTTTTTGGTGCTTTCTATTTAAAATACAAAAATGTGGATAGAGCATGGCAGGAGTTGAAAAAAGAGGTTTATGAGAAGAAATATGTAATAGAACACTTATCAAAGGTTAATCAAAACAATAATAAAATGTCCCTTATTGCTAATTTCAGGGAGAAAATATATGCTGCAAAGGTGTTGTTTAAAGAGGGCGTGCTCGAAGAAAAACTTATGAGAGAACCATATGAAATTATGTTTAAGGGGATAAATAATATTGAAGATCTTGAGGGAAAGATTTATATGGTTGCAATAGACCTTCTAACCGGACAGGATGTAGTTTTTTCAAGGGGAGAACTTTTACCTGCATTAATGGCCACTTCAGCTTTACCGGGAATCTTTCCACCGGTTGATTATAAAGGATATTATCTTATAGATGGGGGAAGTACTCAGAAGCTACCCACTATAATTGCGAGAAAACTTGGAGCTGATAAGGTTTTAGCTGTGGATGTAGGAACAAATCTTGACAAAAAGGTTAAAAGACATCCTACAGGGGTAAAAATAATGATAAGGGTTGAGGATATTGTATCTTATAGACTTCATGAGATAAATATTAAATTCTCTGATCTATACATAAGACCTGAAATTGAAAAATTTAAATGGTTTGAGTTTGATAAGTACGAAGAAATATTTAAAACAGGCTATAATGCGGCTCGACAAAAGGCATTGGAAATAGAAGATTTTTTTAATTCAAGAAAAACAAAATCTTTCCCCTATGGATTTTTCGAGGATTTCGTATTAATCTAATTATTTAAAAAATAAATCTACTATCTTTTTTATTCTTATTGCTTCAAAATAGCTATCTTCCATGGTTAAATATTTCCACCTTCCCATTCTTCCTGCCGGAAAAATACTATAATTTGACAACTGATCTAATAGCATCTCTGTATAGGCCTTGTCTTTTATTTTCATAATAGGATAAGCATACTTAAGGTTCAAAATCAAAGCTTTTAAAGCTTTTCCTTTAACTCCAATAGTTCTCATCAATTTTCTTGCTTCAAGAAAAAGAGTTTCCACTTTAGGATATTCTCCCTTATGAGATAATTCAAAATATAGACCAAATATTCCTTCCGAATCAGGTAATATATATTTACCAACTCTGAAAAAGGGAGTGCTATCATCCGGCAAATAGAGCCAGCTAAAATCCTTATCTATCTCTCCTCTCATACCCATGTTTAGAATTAAAATTGAAAGATAGTCCATTTCATATAATCCTAAATCTGAAATTCTCACAAGTTTTTCCATCGGTATGGTTGAAACCAATACTTCATAATTATAATTTCCATTGTTTGTGATGACTGTTTTCTTTTTCACATCAATTTTTTTAACTACTGTATTTAAATGGATTTCCTTGTCCTTAGCTAAATTATCTAAAATATACTGTATACCATTTTTGGGGTAATAGAATATCTTATTGTAACCAATATCTTCCGGAGGATTTTTAATCTTATTTTCATCAGTTTGAGGAATATATCTTTCACTCCACTTGGGATCTATTGTTTCCAAATCTGTTTTCCAGAATTTCTTATTGTATGGATAAAAAAATTTTTCAAAAAGAATTTCTCCAAAACTCGACTGTAAATAGGTAAGATAATTCGTTTTGTCAATTTTTTTGTTTTTCTGATGTTCTAAAATTTGCTCTTTATATAAGGGGAATGCCTCCGGGAAAAAGATTTGAACAGGGTATTTTACAAATTTGTCTTCTATCAGAACAAATGAATTTCTTTTTCTTTCTATAAGTTCTCCTGAAAATTTTTTAAAGAATTCAAAAGATTCATTCTCCTGAAAATGCAAATAGTGTCCTCCGTATTCAAAGAAAAAGGGGCCTCTTCTGAAAGTTTTTGCCATTCCACCTACTCTATCGGTTTTTTCAATAATCACAGGGGAGTATTCTTTCAAAAGCTCACCTGTTATAAGACCGGTTAAACCACCTCCCAATATTAAAACCTTTGACACTTAAACCTCCTTAAAATCCAATTTTCCGTATAGGAATACCCTCTCCCCTCTTGATTTCTTTTTTCTTCTTTAAACTTTCAGCCTTTTTGTTTGCTCCCTTTTTCTCTCCCACTTTAACTGTTTTTGATTTCAAGTTAAATTTTAACTCCTGCGTTATATAGCTATTTTCATTATCTTCAACCTTTATATTCAAAGAAATGGTTTTGTCAAAATCCTCTTTCGAAAGGGTTAAAAGAATTTCTGCCTCTGCGGGAGAAATTTTATTAATAATAGCATTTACCTTCGGTTCAATCTTTTCCAAAGAAAACTTTAATTCATCTTTATCAGGGTCCTCGGCTCTCACATAAATTTTGTATGGATTGGGTTTGTTTAAGCTCTGAGGATATTTAATCTCCACAATTTCTGGAGGGAGGTCAAGAACTTGTATATAATTGCTTCTAACTCTTTTAATTTCCTTTCCATCCTTTAGGATTATAGCATCGCAGAAAATAATATCATTTTTCTTGTATTGGTCAGAACTCAGAATATTGCTTTCTCCCTCTTCAATAATCTTATTGTTTTTATAAAAAATGTAATAGAACTTAATTCCTTCGACATCCTGAGCTTCAACTTCAATATTAG
>JALXDT010000002.1 GCA_027070475.1 Candidatus Aminicenantota bacterium
ATTCTTTCCACAAAAAGAGATGAAAAAAGGAAAATCCTTATCAGACTTTTAGAAAACTCTTATAATCTTATGGATTGGAAAGAATTTAAAAAAAACATCGAACTTTTTCAAAGACTTTACCCTTTAGAAAAGCTTCCTCCACAGATAAAATTAGGTCTTGTCGAATACTATATTTCTGAAAATAAGATAAAAAAAGCCTATGATTTTATAAAACTGAACATTAAAAATTTCAAAAGCGGAAATCTTGCTAATAGAGCATACATACTTTTGCTTAAATTAGAAATAAAGCAAAATAGATGGAAAGAAGCAGAAAGAATCCTTCAAATACTGTCAAGAAGAAGAATAAATAATTCAAAAGATAAGATAGAGATTCTCGTTCCTGCTGCAATTGTTTATATGAAAAATAATAAAAAAGAAAGGGCAATAAGCACTCTGAAATTAATCCTTAATACAATTCCTGAAAGCAAAGCATGGGCACTTTTTCATCTGGGAAGAATTTACTATATGTCGGGAGACACAAAAACAAGCAACTTCTATTGGCAAAGGCTAAAAAGTATCTATCCTGACAATTTTTGGACAAAACAGATAAATCTTATCACTTTTCTTTCAAAGAAGAACAAGAATTTAACAAATAATTAGAATACTTTCCCGGGGTTTAATAGATTCTCGGGATCAAAAATCTTCTTAATTTCCCTGTGAATGTGTAGAATTTTAGGAGAAAGCTGATAATCTATAAAATCCTTTTTTGCAATTCCTATTCCATGCTCACCTGAGAGAACCCCTCCAACTTCAACCACCTTTCTAAACAATTTTCCCAAAAGTTCCTCCACAAAAGGTACTTGCTCTTCAGTTAGAAAGAAATTTGTATGTATATTACCATCTCCAATATGACCAAATAAAATTGTTTTAACATTGTAGGATTCGCCAAGTTCATATATATAATCAACCACTTCAGTCAACTTACCCCTTGGGACAGCAATATCTTCATTGTATTTTAACAAATCTGATTTAGAAACAGCTCCTGCTATATTCCTTCTTATCTGCCATATCTTATCCATTTCTTCGGGATCTGTAGCATATAAAAACTCTTCAAGTTCACTATCTTTAAACAAACCTTTAATAACCTCTATCTGAGAATCAATCTCTTTCTCATTTCCATCAAACTCAAGGATTAAATAGGCAGAGATATTTTCTTTAGGGCTCAAACCAAGGAATTTATATACTTCCTCAATAGCGCTTTTATCCATAAATTCAAGAGCAGATGGCAAAAGTCCATTTGTTATAACCTTGTTCACTCCTTTAACTGCATCCCCCAAAGATCTAAAACCCAATCTTACAACTCCTCTCTTTTGAGGTTTTGGAATCAATTTTGTTATTATTTCTGTGACAATAGCAAGAGTACCTTCCGAACCTATTAAAAGATCCGTAAGATTATAACCCACAACATTTTTAATTGTCTTACCCCCGGTTTTTATTACAGTTCCATCAATCATAACAGCTTCCAAACCAAGGATATAATTTTTCGTGACACCATACTTAAAACAGCGCGGTCCACCTGCATTTTCCGCTACATTCCCCCCAATTGTAGAAGTTCTGTAAGAAGCAGGATCAGGTGGATAAAAAAGACCATACTTTTCAACCTCTTTTATAAAATCATATGTAACAACACCCGGTTGAACAATAGCTGTTGTATCCTCCACATTGATTTTTAAAATCTTATTCATTTTTGAAAAAGAAATAAGTATGCCGCCCTTTAAAGGGAGAGCACCTCCTGTCATACCTGTACCAGCGCCACGGGGGGTAACAGGAACTTTATACTTTGAAGCTATTTTTGTAACCTTAACTACATCTTCAGTCTCCTCAGGAAAGATTACAACTTCAGGCAAAAATTTCTTTCTCATTGCATCAAATGAATGAGTTTCAACATATTCCCGAGTTATTTTTACTTTTTTATTTCCAAGATCATCCATTAAAGCTTTTACATAATCTTTCATTTTTTAAACCTCTCTATTAAATATTTCTCAACTATGGGAGGAACAAGGTCAGGAGCCCTTCCTCCAAAACTATATATTTCTTTTATAACACTTGAATTTAAGAATGTATAATTTAAACCCGGAACCATAAAAAATGTCTCAAATTCCGGGGAGAGTTTTCTGTTTATCAGAGCCATCTGAAATTCTAATTCAAAATCAGATACAGCCCTTAATCCTCTTATAACTATATTACTCTTTTTTTTCTTTAAAAAATCAATAAGAAGCCCTTCAAAATAATCAACTTTCACTCTACTTTCATGTTTAAAGACCTCTTTAATTATTTCCATCCTTTCTTGAAGGCTGAAAAGAGGAGTCTTTTTAGGATTTACAAGAACAGCTATGGTTAAATCATCAAAAATCTTCAGAGCTCTGTGAACAAGATCTATATGCCCATTGGTTATGGGATCAAAGGAACCCGGATAAACAGCAGACCTCCTCTTTTTCATCTTTTCATTCTATCATAAATTTCTGAAACAGTAAAACCAATTAACAAGAGTGCAAAGGAAGTAATTAGATTATCGCTATAGTATTCCATTTTATAAAAGGAAATAATAATACCTAAAAAAGCTAATAAATAGGAAATTCTTGTCAATAGCTTTTTTCTCTGCCTGTCCAAAAATTTCCACCCTATAATGGAAAAAAATAAGCCAATAAAAGCCATCCCGAATAAAATAATGGGTATTACCATAAAGTATTGTACATCAAAATTATTTATGTTTATAGCCATAAACTTTCAAAGTTTCAAAGTACTATTAACTTCTATTCAATACTATTGTCTTCTATCTTGACAAATATAAGATTTT
>JALXDT010000003.1 GCA_027070475.1 Candidatus Aminicenantota bacterium
GTTCTATACAAAAGTTTTTGAAAAAATTCTAAAAGGAGAATCATTAGGAGAATTAGAGAATAAAGCAGAAGAAAGAACATTTTCGGATTTTGAAATAGTGGGGTTTAATAGTGGTTTAAGCAATATTAAGGAATTTATAGATAAAATTAAAAATCTCCCTTTTTCTGTCCTGATCACAGGGGAATCAGGCACAGGAAAGGAGCTTATCGCCAGATATTTACACTTTAACAGCATCAGAAGAGACAGCCCTTTTGTTGTAGTCAACTGTGCAGCCATACCCAAGGAGCTTATGGAATCATTATTCTTTGGATATAAGAAGGGTTCCTTTACCGGAGCTTTAAAGGACAGCAAAGGTTTTATAGAAAGTGCAAACAATGGAACTCTATTCTTGGATGAAATTGGAGAACTACCTTTAAATATCCAGAGCAAACTTTTAAGGGTAATTCAGGAAAAAGAGATAGTGGAGATTGGTTCCACGAAAACAAAAAAGGTTGATGTAAGATTTATTTTTGCAACAAACAGAAATCTTGAAAAAGAGATGGAAAGAGGGAATTTTAGAAGAGATCTCTTTTATAGAATAAATGAAATAAAGGTTGAGTTACCCCCTTTAAGAGAAAGAAAGGAGGATATCCCTCTTCTTGTTAGTTTTTTTCTCAGAAAATATGAGAAGTTTATTGGTAAAAAGGGAATAGGAATTGCTAATAATATTATAAAAGCTTTAACAAACTATGATTGGCCCGGAAATGTTAGAGAACTTGAGGTTGAAATAAAAAAAGCCATTGTATTATTATCAGAGAATGAATATATACTTAATAAGAAACATTTTGATAAAAAGTTTTTTGGTGAAGAAGATAAGTTTGAGGTTCTTCCATTGAAAAAAATCAAGGAGGATGCGGAAAAAGAGTATTTATCAAAGGTCTTAAATTCATTCAAAACTCTCACAAAGGATGAAATGGCAAAAAAACTGGGAATAAGCAGGATGCAACTCTATAACCTTCTAAAAAAGTATAATATAGAGCAATGAGATTTTTTCTTAGAAGAATAGGAATTTCTCTGTTAACCCTTTTTTTTGTAATAACAATCGTCTTTTTTATAATCCATTTAATCCCCGGAGATCCGGTTCAACTGATGCTCGGTGAAGGTGCTCAACAGGGTGATATTATTAAATTGAGAGAGGAATTAGGGTTAAATAAACCACTAACCACCCAATACTATCTTTTTATTAAAAATTTATTTACTGCCAACTTAGGAGAGTCTTTAGTCAAGAACAGAACTGTTTCATCCCTTTTACTTTCACGAATACCTTCAACATTTTATCTTGCTTTGGGAGGAATGCTGGTTGCGATATTCATTGCTTTTCCTCTGGGAATTTTTTCTTCTAAAAAAGCAAACTCATTATTTGATAAAATAACAACAGGTGTTTCTGTTTTTGGAATCGCTGTACCTAACTTTGTTCTTGGCCCTTTATTAATAATAATCTTTTCAATTTATCTGGGTCTCTTTCCTGTTTCAGGGGATACCTCCCTTTCGCACTTCATTCTTCCTTCTTTAACTCTTGGAACAGGTTTAGCTGCAATTTTAATAAGGATTATAAAGGCTTCCCTGGAGGAAGAAAAAAAGAAGAATTATATAGAAAATTTAAAAATAATCGGTATGCCTGAAAAAGAGCTCTGGTTTTTTCATATACTTAAAAATGCAATGATTCCCATAATAACAGTTTTAGCTTTACAATTTGGTGCTCTTTTAACGGGAACGATAATCACCGAAACAGTTTTCTCTATACAGGGGATAGGAACACTATTAATTGAATCAATAAAAGCAAGAGATTATCCGGTTGTACAGGGTTTAATTATTTTCATCTCTTCTGTTTATATTACTACAAATCTGATTGCTGATCTTCTTTACATGATTTTTGACCCGAGAATAAGAAAAAGAGGTAAAAATTGAATTTTTCTCTTCGGATAGGAATTTTTCTTTTACTTTTTATAATTTTCTTCTCTTTTTTGGGGCCTTTAGTCTATCATGTTGACCCCTTTACCATTGATTTATCAAATGATCTTGCTCCAATTTCCAAATCACACCCCCTCGGAACAGATGATTTTGGAAGAGATATTTTAGCAAGGTTAATGTATGGTGGAAGGGTTTCATTAAGTATTGGATTTATAGTAATTTTTATTTCCTCCATAACAGGAACTTTGATAGGCTCCCTCTCCGGATACTATGGAGGTATAATAGATACAGTTTTAATGAGAATTGTTGACATATTTCTCTCATTTCCCGGGATACTATTAGCATTAACCTTAATATCCTTTTTGGGAAATAGTATTGCTAACCTTATACTGGCATTATCCCTCATGGGGTGGGTTTCTTATGCACGTCTTGCAAGGGGAATAGCATTAAAAATAAAAGAGGAAGACTTTATATTTGCTGAAAAAGCCCTTGGAGCTTCAGATTTTTATATTGTATTTAAGCATATTTTACCCTTTGTTATCCCGACTATTATTATTCAAGCTTCACTTGGAATTTCTGCCATAATTATAGCAGAAACAGGTTTAAGTTTTTTAGGTTTGGGAGTTCCCATAACCTATCCTTCATGGGGAAATATGATAGATACCGGAAGAAACCTAATACTAACAAACCCTCTTATACTTCTCTATCCCTCTCTTTTGCTTATAATCACAGTTGTTGGATTTAATTATTTGGGAGAAGGTTTGAGACAGCTTCTTGTAAACAAAGAATCTAACCTTGAAATTTAATTAATAAATCTTTATAATTTAAAATCATTCAAATAAATTTGAGGAGAAAGTTATGAAAAAAAGCTTGAGTTTTATTTTACCGATTTTCTCACTTTTACTTTTAGCTGCACATTTTTCAAGAAACAATATTCCCTATTTACCCTATATCTTTCTAATCCTACCACTTCTTTTTTTGGTTAGAAAAAATTTTATAAGAGTAGGGATTCAGATAATTCTTTTCATTGGAGGGTTTATCTGGATATACGCTACCTATCATTATGTGAATATAAGAATTTCACAGGGACAAAATTGGTTGAGGCTCTTAATAATTCTTGCTATAGTTTCCATTTTAACCTTTTATTCTTCACTTTTAATGAATTCAGAAAATATCAAAGACTGGTTTAATAAAAAGAATAGATAAATTTTATGGCTCTTATATTTTCCTTGACAAATCATTTTTTTTTTAATATTCTTACAAACAATTTAACATCTGGAAGGGAACATGAATAAAAAAACATTTCCAAAAGGTGTTCATCCTCCTGATAAAAAGGAGTTATCAAAAGAGTTTAAGATTGAGTTTTTCCCACCCGGAAAAACTGTTGTAATACCTCTGCACCAGCACACAGGAGCACCAGCCGAACCTCTTGTGAAAAAAAAGGATAGAGTCCTGAAAGGGCAGAAGATAGGAGAAGCTAAGGGATTTATTTCAGCTAACATCCACTCTCCTGTTTCCGGAACCGTGAAATCTGTTGAACCCCATGTCACTCCCCTTGGTAAGAATGTTTTATCTGTTATTATTGAAAATGACGGAGAAGATGAGCTTTTCCCGGAAATTAAACCTTTAAAGGATGATCCATTCTCTTACTCGCCTGAAGAGGTAAGAAATGCTGTAAGAGAAGCCGGTATCGTGGGACTTGGCGGAGCTGCTTTTCCCACTTCGGTCAAACTATCTCCCCCGAAAGAATATCCTGTGGATACAGTTATTTTAAATGGTGCTGAATGTGAGCCATATCTTACGACGGATTACAGGTTGATGCTTGAAAAAACGGATGAGATAATTGCCGGTGCTGAAATTTTAAAGGAGACTGTTGGTGCTTCAAAGATTTATATCGGAGTTGAGGATAACAAAGAGGATGTAATTAACCTTTATGAAGAGAAATTAAAGGGAAGATCGGATTTTGAAGTTGCTCCACTTAAAACAAAGTATCCGCAGGGTGGAGAAAAGATGCTCATTAAAGCGATCTTAGGGAGAGAGGTTCCTACAGGAGGACTTCCATTTCATGTAGGTGTATTGGTTCAGAATGTTGGAACAACCTATGCTGTTTATGAAACATTAAAAACAGGTATGCCTCTTATTGAAAGGGTGCTTACAGTTACCGGCGAAGGTGTAAAAGAACCCAAAAATCTTCAGGTCAGAGTGGGAACAATGTTTAAGGATATTATTGAATATGCAGGCGGTTATGTTGGCAAACCGGGCAAACTGATAATGGGAGGTCCTATGATGGGTATTTCCCAATGGACTGATGTTGTTCCTGTGTTAAAAGCAACTTCAGGCATTTTGGTAATTCCAGAGGAAGAGCTTCCAAAGAAAAAAGAGTACAACTGTATCGGATGTAATAGCTGTGTTGAACACTGCCCTATGAATTTGGTACCCACAAGAATTGTTGTGCTCTCCAAAAATGAAAGATTTGAAGATGCTAAAAGCTGGGGGCTTATGGATTGTATTGAGTGCGGAACATGTTCTTATGTGTGCCCTGCAAACATTCCTTTGGTACATTGGATAAGATTTGGAAAATCTGGATATATAAAGCTAAGAAAAAAATCGGAGAAATAAAATGAAGAAACAATATGCGAGTGAGTTTGTTTTATCGTCATCTCCCCATATAAGGAATAAAGAATCTGTTCCCAAGATTATGTATTGGGTTGTGGGAACATTATTACTTCCGGTAGGAGCTTCAATTTACTTTTTCAGAATGAATGCTATTAGAATTCTCCTCATTTCCATTGTTTTCTCTATTTTAACAGAGCTGATTTTTCTGGCAGCAAGGAAAAAAGATTTATCAGCTGTTTTTGATGGTTCAGCGTTAATAACAGGTATTTTACTTGCTTTAACACTTCCACCAGGATTAAAATCATCCTATGTGGCAATCGGAGCTTTTGTTGCAATAGCATTGGGAAAACAGGTTTTTGGAGGACTTGGTTATAATATTTTTAATCCGGCTTTGGTTGGAAGAGCTTTTCTCCAAGCTGCCTTCCCCGTTGCTATGACAACCTGGGTACCTCCGGTCGTTCAGAAGGTTGTAGATGCAAAAACTTTTGCTACGCCGTTAGGAGGATTTAAATTTTCACACATTTTAACACCATATAAAAATCTTATAATAGGAAACACAGGTGGATCTTTGGGAGAAACATCCGCTATTTTACTTATTATTGGAGGAACAATTCTTTTGATTAAAAAATACATAGATTGGAGAATTCCTACAGGTATTCTCTTATCTGTCTTTGTCTTTCAAGGAGCTCTCTATATTGCAAATCCTCAAAAATTTGCAAATCCTTTATATTTTCTTTTTGCAGGCGGTTTGCTTTTAGGAGCATTTTTTATGGCAACAGATATGGTTACCTCCCCTATTACTCCTAAAGGATCCTGGATTTATGCGATCGGAATTGGCTTTTTAGTTGTCTTAATAAGGGTATTCGGAGGTTTACCCGAAGGGGTTATGTATTCTATCCTAATAATGAATTCATTTGTTCCTCTTTTAAATAGATATACAAGGCCTAAAATCCTCGGAGAAGGAGGGAAAAAGTGAAGTCAAGAGTTTATATGGTTTTTGTTCTGACTCTCGTAGCAGTGATCTCCAGCGGACTTTTGGCATACTTTGCTGTTTACACTCACCCTTATATTGAAAAAAATAAAAAGGCTGAAGTTGAAAAAGCGATTAAAGAGGTGGTCCCAGGAACTGTAACGAACAAAATCATCAAAGATGAAAATAAATTTAAAATCTTTGCCTGTTATGATAAAGATGGCAAGACATTAGGTTATGCTGTTTACACAGTGGGAACAGGCTTTCAAGATCTTATAACAATTATGTTTGGTGTTGACAAATATCTTGACAAAATGTTCAGACTTGAAGTTCTGGAACAAAAAGAAACTCCCGGTTTGGGAGCGAAGATCACAGATAAAGATTTGTTTCTGAAATTCTGGAAGAATAAGAATATAACAGGAGAAATAATTTTAGCAAAACCACCAAAAGGAGAAAGCGAGTTAAAAGATAATGAAGTAAATGCAATTTCCGGAGCTACAATTTCTTCACGCTCTGTTGTCTCAATAGTTAACAAGGCATTAAAGAGAGTTAAAGAGGAGGTTAAGAATGGATGAAAATAAAAGCTATCTTTATGATTTTATAAAAGGGCTATGGAAAGAGAATCCAGTTCTTGTTCAGCTTTTGGGAATGTGTCCTACTTTGGCTGTTACAAATGCAGTTGTTAATGCTGTCGCAATGTCAGTAGCTGTTGTTTTTGTCTTAACATCTTCAGCTATAATAATATCAGCTATTAGAAAGTTCATTCCAGGGCAGGTCAGAATTGCTTCTTATATTGTCGTAATAGCAACTTTTGTCACAATGGCTGACAGATATCTTGCAGCTTTTTATCCTGCACAGAGCAAGGCTTTGGGACCTTTCATCCCTTTGATTGTTGTTAACTGTATAATTTTGGGAAGAATGGAAGCTTTTGCCTCAAAAAATAGTATTTTCAGATCCATTCTTGATGCTCTTGGTATGAGTTTTGGTTTTGCAATAGCTTTGCTTTTAATGGCAAGTTTCAGAGAAATATTAGGAAATGGTACATGGTTTAATATGAGAGTTTTAGGAAGCTGGTGGGATAATTGGATGGTTATGATTCTTCCTCCTGGAGCATTTCTCACACTTGGAACAATTGTAGGATTTTCAAAGTTTCTACAAACAAAATTTAAAAAGGCATAGGAGGAATAAATGGATTTACTTATAATTTTTGTTTCTGCTCTGTTGATCAATAATTTTGTCCTCTCTTACTTTTTAGGAATATGCCCATTCTTAGGTGTTTCAAATAAATTAAGCTCTGCTGTTTCAATGGGAATGGCTGTTACCTTTGTCATGACAATAACAGCAATTGTAACATGGCCCATATACCATTTGATATTAGCTCCTTATCATCTTGAATTTCTTGAGATAGTATCTTTTATACTCGTAATAGCTTCTCTCGTTCAATTTGTTGAAATGTTTATAAGAAAAACATCAGAAGCCATTTATGATGCTCTTGGAATTTATCTTCCTCTTATTACAACAAATTGTGCTATTTTGGGATTCGCCTTAATCGCTGTTCTTAAAAATTATACATACATAGAAACAATAGTTTTTGGTGTGGGCGCAGGTTTAGGTTTCACACTTGCTCTCGTTATAATGGCAGGAATAAGAGAAGAGCTTGATTTTGCGGATGTCCCTGAATCTTTGAAAGGTCCGGGTATAACCCTTTTAGTTGCAGGTATATTGGCTCTATCCTTTATGGGATTTGCGGGCTTGATTAAGTGAGGTGAAGAATGAGTACACTATTAATTTCAATAATAACTCTTGGTGTTTTGGCTTTACTTTTCGCTGTAATTCTCGCAGCAGCGGATGCAAAATTAAGGGTTGAAGTTGACCCCAAGATTGAAGAAATAGATACTATTTTGCCTCAGGCTAATTGTGGAGCATGCGGATATCCGGGATGTAAAAATTATGCGACAGCAATAGTAGAGAAAGGAGAAGAGATAAATAAGTGTTCTGTGGGAGGACAACCTGTCACAGACTTAATTGCTAAAATTATGGGAGTTGAATCTGCTGCAACGACCAAGGTTGTAGCAAGAGTTCATTGCAGAGGTACAGAGGAAGCTGCCAAAAGGAAGGGTTACTATGAGGGGATTGAAACATGCCGTGCAGCTGCTCTTGTAAGTTCAGGAGACAAACTCTGTGATTGGGGATGTCTAGGATACGGAGATTGCGAAAGATCCTGTCCTTTTGATGCAATTACAATGATGCCTGATGGTTTACCCTTTATTGACGAGGAAAAATGCACTGGTTGCGGAATCTGTGTGGAAGAGTGTCCAAAGGATATTCTTGAACTGCATCCAATTGATGAAAATGTTATGATCTTCTGCAGATCTCAAGACCCTCCCAAACAATCCAGAGCTGTTTGCAAAAATGCCTGTATTGCCTGCAATATATGTGTCAGAAAGTGTCCCACAGGTGCTCTTACTATGGAAAATAATCTTGTTTATGTTGTTGCTCCTGAAAAGTTTACAGAGGAGTGCTATGGAGGTATTGACAAATGTCCGACCGGAGCAATAAACTTTGTTCATCCGGAAAAGGTTGTAAGAACTGACAAACAGGAAAATGACAAAGCTTGAATTGGGTAAAGTGGAAGTAGTAGAAGGGCTTTATGCTTATGTAAAGCCTGAAAATCCTGAAACATGTAAAAAGTGCGCACTTTCAGCTCTCTGTGCAATGAATTCCTCGCAACAAATCAAAATGATAAATTCTGTTAATGCAAAAGAGGGTGATAGGGTAAAGTTTGATGTTGATATAGAGGAACTTAATATAAAATTCATAAAATTTTTAACTTTCTCACTCTTTATGATGCTTGTTGGAGTTTTCGGAGGATATTTAATAGGAGATAAATTGGGGATTCAGAGAGAGCTTACCTCAATTTTGGGAGGAGCAATATTTCTTTTTATTGTTTATTATATTTATAAAAGAGTTGAAAAAAAAGGGAAAAAAATGCCAACAATTGTTGAAATAGAAAAGGAGGAATAAAATGAAAATTTCAAGAAGAGATTTTTTAAAGGTTTTAGGAGTTTCAGCATTACCGCTTCTAAATCTCAATAATATTTTAAGAGATGAAAAAGAGTTTGATATTATAATATTGACATCAAAACCTGTTGAATCTTTGACAGAAATACTTAAAGCAGTTAATTCAAACACAGGAAAAAATATTTTTGTTCATGGTATCAATAAGGAAGCAGAGAATGTATTAAAATTTTCTCTCAATAGAATCAATAAAGGAGTTTATAAGGGCTCTAAAATTCCAATACTTGCCACTTTGTCTGGAAAATCCATAGTGTCTGTTGTAGAGGTGAGAAGAATAAGTTCAACAGAACCCGGACTTACACTAACATATGGAAGTAAAGTAGTTGATCCGAGAAAAGGTGTCTTTTCATCTGTTTCAAAGAAGATATACTCTGAAAAATCAGCTGCTTATGAGATAAAAGTAAAGGTTAATTTAACAGAAAGTAGTAGTGGGAAGAAAGGAGAAAAAGCTAAGGTAAGTATTAATGGAAAAACTTATGTGTATCTTGACCTTAAAAAGAATACTTCAATTACATTGCCTACAAATCTTGGTAAGATAAAGGTGGCAACTTTTTCGGGAAAAGTGAGAGTGGAAGAAAGCTCTTGTAAACATAAAATTTGTATGCATAGAGGATTTATTTCCAGTCCGGGAGAAAGATTGATCTGTGCTCCTCAAAAAGTAGTTGTGGAAATTGTTGGAAAATCCATGGTGGATGCAATAGTAGGATAGTTTTTCCCGTTTATTAAATTTTTCATCAAACAATAAAACCTAAGCTTTTATAAAAAAAAAGGTCTAAAAT
>JALXDT010000004.1 GCA_027070475.1 Candidatus Aminicenantota bacterium
CTCTTACTATAGATTTAAAGATTTTTCTCTCCTATATCTTTTAAAATTTAATCCTCATCTCATATTATTTAATACTTTTACCTCTCCTTTTTTAACAAAAAAATTAAAAATATTTACTGTTTTTGAAAAACTTTGTATATTTCCCCTTTCGCCAATTAATAGGCTTCTGGTAATATTGACTTTAATGGGTATTAATTATAAAATTCCCTATGAAATTAAAACCCTATTTAATGTTTTTGGCTGGATGGCTGGTCCCTGGTTTAGGGCATCTTTTACTGAAAAAATATAAAAGAGCTATAATTTTCTTTTTGTCTATCCTGTCTATGTTCATCGTAGGGCTTTTAATTCACGGAAGATTCTTTGAGGACACAGGAGGAAATCCTCTTGCTCTGCTGGCGTATTTTGGGGATCTCGGGAATGGAATACTATTCATTATAGCGAAAAAATTCTCACTATTAAACATAGATTTTTCGGCTTCAACATTTGAATATGGCACTGCCTATCTTGCCACATCAGGTTTTTTAAATTTTATGGTAGCAATAAATGCCTATGATATAGCTAAAGGAAAGAAAAAATGATATTTAAAAGTCACCTATTCTCTATGATTTTTTTTGCTCTGATTGTTTCAATTGTTTTTTCTTTTATAAAGGAAGAAACTTCCAAGAGCAGAATAAGATACGGAATAATTCTCTTTATTTCTCTTGTAGTGGGAGCGATTCTTTTTGGCTGGTTTATGTATATTGTCAGATGAAGTATCTGACGCTTTCATTAATTGTAGTTTATCTGATAATAATCTTTTATTTTTCTTCAATCCCTGTTCCTGAGCCTTTACAAAACAAACCTGATATACTATTGCATTTTATTGAGTATGGAGGACTGGGATTTCTTTTTTTTCTACACTATTCGGAGCTATTTAAGAAAAAGATTGGTAGCTATACAATGATATTTATAATTATTTTTATTCTTTTATATGCTATATCGGACGAATACCACCAGAGCTTTGTGCCCGGAAGATTTTCAGATATAAAGGATGTAATAGTGGATTTTATAGGAGGGAGTTTTGCTCTTTTCCTTTCTTCCTATATACAGAAAGTTTTAAACAAGAATTAGCTTTTTCATTAAAAAAGTCATGTCGAGGAAAGTTGTTGTACTCAGTTAAGAATTAAACTTATTTTGATTATGTGCTTTTCAGGAAAAACCAATAAAATATTGAAAATAAGACTTATGAATGATATTATAAAGAACTTTCACAGATAAGGAGTAAAGATGAAGAGCAAAGAAAGACATGAAATCAAAGAAAATGAACTTGCGGAGATATTTAAAAAGTTAACACTTTTTCTTGAAGAGCATAAAAGGGAAGCAATGTATGCAGGAATTGCGATTTTAGCTATCTTGATTATTTACCTCGGAGTATGGGCCTACAATTCACTTAAACTCAGTTCTCAGAACAAAACATTTAATAAAGAATTAACCCTTTTGAAATCCGGAAAAAAAGATAAAGATATTATTTTAAAATTAGCTAAAAAGGGTGGAGTAGCAACTTACGGAGTTTTTGCCTTATCCGAAGATTATCTTCAAAAAGGAGAATATGATAAAGCATTGGAAATTTTAAAACAGGTGAAAAGGAGTTCTGGAGATCTGAATTTTCTTAAAGCCGAAGCAATAAAATTTCAAATAATGTATTCAAAAGGGGAATACGATAAAATAATAAACCTTTACAGAGCAAAGATTAAGGCATTATTAAAAGAAAACAAGGAATTTCCTGCCGACTTAATCCTGTACTATGTGGCAAATGCTTATGAATTAAAAGGAGATAATGATTCAGCCCTGAAAATATGGACTGAAATCAAAGAAAAATTTCCCTATTCCTCATATGGGATTAAAGCAAGAAGTAAGTTAATCAGTCTTCAATAAAATATAATAGATTATTCAAGTTCAAATTTTATTTCAACAGGTCCTTTTCCTATTCCCTTTAAGGTGTTGAGATAGGCGGAGATTATGTTTTTTAGAGCATCTCCTGTGAATTTGTTTAACACCACCTCTTCATTGTTTATGGTTATGGAAATTGGCTCTTTATCTTTAATATAAGAACATTTGTAAATATCAACCTTTTTATTTATCAATTTGAGACCAAACTCATAACAGGTTCTCTCATTGCATTTTCCACAGTTGATATTCGGAAGAAGAAAACCTTTATTAACTATATTTTCAGCTATCTCATTAATATCATCAAGAGTCCATATTTTAACTTTACTGTCTTTCATAGGTTTCAAAGAAAAGTATCCTATTTCAAGACCATCCGATAATTTTTCAATATCCTCAATTTCATTTATACAAATTATTTTTGGTAAATTCTTTACACTTTTAAATCCTTCCACAATCAATATATCCGTATCAAGAGTTCTTACAATATCATTGTAAGATGTTTTCTCTTTTTTCAAATTAAGCTCCGCATCTTTAAACAACCCTATGACATTATCACTGAAGTCAAAAAGCTTTTCACTGTCTTTTGATTCATCAAGCTTTATGGGACTTGAACTATGTTTTATAACGGTTATTCTATAATTGCCAATGGTTTTTAAAGTCTCCGTTAGTTTTTTTATAAGAGTTGTTTTTCCACTGTTCTTAAAACCAACAATTCCTATACCTTTGATTTTTCTCATCTTATACCTCCGTTTGGGAGGAAATTATAATACAAAAGAGATCTTTTTTGAATATAGCCCTCTTCGTCAAAAATAAGTGTGAGAGATAATTAAAAAAATAAGATGAGTAAAAATTGTTGATATTGATT
>JALXDT010000005.1 GCA_027070475.1 Candidatus Aminicenantota bacterium
AATTTCCCCCTAATCCACTTAATCTACCTTTTTGTTCCTTTTGAAAGTGGGTTCCTTAAAATCTTCCAGAGAAGATGATCCCATTGAATCATCTAAAGAAGTAGGTGTATTTATCCAATTAACATTTGTATTCTGCTCATCAGTTACTTGGTTTATTTCCACAGGATCTATGGGATTAAGAAGACCGCCCAATCCTGAAGGAGTCTCTATCCCTCTTGAGCTTACTGGTATGGAACTTGTTTTGTCCGAGTAAAATCCAGTAGCTATTACTGTTACTCTTACTCTCCCTTCATAATTCTTGTCCAACACAACTCCGAATTTAATTTCAGCTTCTTTACTAACCTCTTTGGTTAAATACTCAACGCCCCCTGTTATCTCTTCCATAGTAATATCTTCGCCACAGGTAAAATTAATAAGAAGACCTTTAGCCCCTTTAATACTCTTAATATCAACAAGAGGATTCTCTATAGCTTGTTTGATCGCATCATAGACTTTTTCATCACCTTCTCCTTCTCCCATTCCCATTACAGCTTGACCTCCAGCACTCATAACTGTTTTCACATCCTCAAAATCAACATTCATAAACCCTGTTGTAGTTATAATATCTGCAATTCCTTTCACTGCATTCATTAAAAGTGAATCAGCCTGCTTAAATGCATCTTTAAATGAAATATTGCCATTATTTAATTCCTTTACCTTTTCATTAGGAATAATTATTATGGAATTAAGTTTTTCCCTTAGGTTCTCTATTCCACTCATAGCTTTCTGCATCTTCTTTGGGCCTTCAAATAAAAAGGGAGTAGTAACAACTCCTACAGTAAGTATTCCTAACTTCTGGGCTATCTCAGCAATAACAGGAGCTGCCCCGGTTCCTGTTCCTCCACCCATTCCGGCAGTTATAAAAATCATGTTTGAGTTTTTTAATCTTTCACTAATCACCTCTTCACTCTCTTTTGCCGCCTCTTCGCCTTTTCTCGGATCACCGCCCGTACCCCTTCCTCCTGTTAATTTTTCTCCTATTTGAATTTTTATTGGAGCCAGATTTTTTTGGAGATCCTGTGCATCTGTATTAACGGCAATAAAATCAACTCCTTCTATTCCCTCTTCAATCATATGATTTAAGGCATTACCTCCTCCTCCACCAACTCCTATTACTCTTATTGAAGTTAGAGGCTGTCTATTTTCTGCTGGTTTTATTCTCATAAAATTTCCTGCCATCTTCCATCCTCCTTCTTTAATTTATCATATTAAAAACTCTCAAACAAGCTTTTTATCTTACTCCAAAAACTCTTTTTCTTGCTAACCTGAACATCTTCAAGGTGTCGTAATGAAAAGAGTAAAAGCCCCACACTAACGGAATATTCAGGATATCTAACTCTATCTAAAAGCCCTTCAATTCCCGTATCAGGTTTACCAATCCTTGCAGGAAGATTGAAAATTGTCTCAGCCACCTCATCCAGCCCTTTTAAATTTGCTGCCCCACCTGTCAGCACGATACCTGCATTCATCCTTCTCAAAATACCATTTTTTTCAAGGGTATCTTTTATTAATTTTAACATTTCTTCAGCCCGGGGATAGAGGATTTCTACCAGTAAATCCATTGGAATCTGTTTTTCTTCTCCGCTTTTATTTGTTCTAATTTTAATTGTTTGATCTCTATTCTGTTCAGTAAGAATAACACTTCCATATTTTTTCTTAATTTTCTTGGCTTCCCCCATAGTTGTTTTTAAACCTATCGCTATATCATTAGTAAAATAAAATCCTCCCAGAGGAATTACAACAGAACTCCATAGACTTCCCCTTTCATAAAAGGCAATATCAATTGTTCCTTCCCCAAAATCTATCATCCCGACTCCTAACTCTTTTTCATCATAATTTAGAACTGTTTCAGAAGCAGCAATAGCAGATGGAATAAAAGCCTTTATTTCAACACCTGCCTTATTAACAGCTGTTGTAAGATTATGGACAGCTGTGGAAAGAGCAGTCACAATATGAACTTTTATGTCCAACTTATTTCCTGTCATACCTATTGGATTAATAATTCCATCCTGAGAATCAAGGGTATATTCCTGAGGTAACATATAAAGAATTTCCCTATCATTTGGAATTGGAAGGTTTCTTGCCTGATTCATAAGTTTGTTAATCTCTTCTTCGGTTATCTTCTCCTTGCCGGTAACATTTATTGTTCCGACAGAGTTTATACTTTGAAGATGGCTACCGGATATTGATACTACCGCTTCCTCAACATCAACAAGTGCCATTGTTTCGGCTTCTTTTACAGCCTCTCTTATATCATTTGATACAATCTCCAGATCTTTTATCCCACCGGATCTGATTCCCTTGCTTTCTCTTACGCCTATTCCCACAACATTAAGCTCCTCTGTTTCACCTCTTTTCCCTATAAGGCAAACTATTTTATCCGATCCAATATCTATTCCCACTGAATAATTTTCTTTACCCATTGAATCCTCCTTGAGCAGGCATTAAATAGGCTCTATCTTTAAATCTTAAATCTATGTATTCAAAGCTTTCCCTGTTCTTTGAGAGCTCTTTCTTTATTTTTAAAAAGTATTTCCATTTTTTCACCAAATTAGTTTTTCCTAAAAACACTTTTTTGTTATTATCCAATATTGTAATCCCAAAAGGTTCAATAAAATAAATTATCATATTTTTCTTGTAATAGGAAGAATGAATAAATTCATTTAATTCTTTACGAGGAAGTAGATTAAGGACATCTCCTCCATTAAAAACTATAAGAGGAATATCAAGTTTGAAT
>JALXDT010000006.1 GCA_027070475.1 Candidatus Aminicenantota bacterium
TTAAAATTAATTATATTTACTTGTTACTTGTTTTTCTATTGGTTAATAATATTTTTCTTTGTATTTTTAATACTTTCTCTATTTATATTTCCGAAAAGTTCTGAAATATTTTGGACTATAATAGCTAATTTATTATTCTCTTTAATAGCCCCAACTAATTTAAAAAAAAGTAGTTCCATAAAAAGTTTAAAATAAAACTTATTTCCATATTTACTTTTTAAAAAACTTTTGTCAAGCTTAGTTCCAAATAATTTTATTAAAAAATCGTATCTCATCTGCTCAATTTCAGAAAATTTTTTTGTTGCTTTTAACGGAGAAGGACTATTTCTTTTTAAATTTTTTTATACAAAATTATTAAAAGGAGATACTTATGGAAGAAGAAAAATTCACATTTAAAAAGATGTTCAAAGAATTAACTCAACCGTTTGTGGATCTATTTCACACCTCACGAGCTCTTTTCGGTGTAAATCTATCATATGTTTTAGAAGGGTTGACATACTTCGGAGTGTTGAGCCTTCTTGCAATATTTTATAACAATTATATAAAGCTTACAGATGTTCAGGCTGGTCCTATGGTTGGTTTTCTTACCGGAGGGATAACCCTTGCGATGCTAATCTTAGGAGCAACTGTTGACTGGATAGGTGTTAGAAAATCTCTATTGGCAGCCATCTCCTTTATGCTCATAGGTAGAATTTTTCTAACACTTTCACCAAAATTGGGCTCCCCCGGTCTTTGGCATTCAGCCCACTGGATATCGCTGGGAGGACTTTTGGGAATAATCATAGGATACGGGATATATCAGCCTGCTGCCTATGCAGCTGTCAAGAAATTTACAACACCAAAAACAGCGGCTATGGGCTATGCAATGCTCTATGCCCTTATGAATTTAGGCGGTTTTTTACCGGGACTTATTTCCCCTCCTATAAGAAGGGCATACGGAATACTTGGTGTTTACTGGGTTTATGTTGGAATAACAGCAGTGGAACTTATAGCAGTCTGGTTTATTATTACAAAAAAAGCTGAAAAAGAGGCTGAAGAGGAGGCGATGGCTGAAAAAGGGCAGGAGAGTGATGAAAAGGATGAGATGGCTGATATGAGCTTTAAAGAGAAGCTTGTTTACTATGTAAAACATTTCCCCTTAAAAGATGCGAGATTTTTATTTTTTATTTTCATCCTTATTCCTGTTCAAACCCTTTTTGCGCACAATTGGCTGACCTTACCCCAATATACAAGTAGAGCCTTTTCAGGTTTTGTTCAAAAGAATTTTGAATTTTTTGTTAATCTCAACCCTATTTTAATCTTTATTTTAACACCCCTTGTTGCAGCTATTACGGTTAAAAAGAATACCTACAATATGATGATTGCCGGGACCTTTGTAATGGCTATTCCAACCTTCATTCTTGCTCTGGGCCCAAACCTATACACTCTTATGAGCTATCTTATTTTAATGACTATCGGTGAAGCTATGTGGCAACCGAGGTTTTTACAGTGGGTTGCAGAGATTGCTCCCAAGAATATGACAGGAATATATATGGGAATCGGGCAATTTCCATGGTTTTTAACAAAAATTATTACAAGCCTTTATTCCGGGTGGTTTCTTGAACATTACTGCCCTGCAAACACACCGATAAATCAGCTTCATACTGAAAAGATGTGGTTTATCTACGGAATCATTGCAATAATTTCACCTATCTCACTCTTTCTTGCAAGAAAGTGGATGCAAAAGGGGTTTAAGACCAAATATCAGGAAGATCAATAAAAATAGATTTTTACAAGTGTTATAATAGCAACAATCAAAAGAAACCAGCCGTATAATTTTTTCAACTTTTTTGTTTTTATATGAACTGAAATTCTGCTCCCTATCTGAGCTCCTATAAATACCGGGATTGAAATTAAAAGTATTAATTGCCAGTTCACATGGCCGACAGCTGCGTGACCTACAAAGCCTGCCGCTGCCGTAAGACCCACCATCAGAGCGCTGGAGCCCACCGCAACTGACATTGGAACACCGAAAATAAACAGCATTATGGGAATTTTAAGCACTCCTCCGCTTATCCCCACCATGCTTATCAATGCCCCGACAATAAACATAATCGGGAAAACACATCTGAGATCAAGATAATATGTTTTATCTTCCCAGACCCTTCTCCAAAGGAGTTTTAATTTTGAGCCGTTTTCCGTATAGGAACATGAAAAAAGATTTCTTTTTATCGGATGAATTAAAAGATAAGCAGCTATTATTATAAGAGTTAACAGAATAAAAGTAAGAAATTCGGAAGAAAAATAGTGGGAGAGGAGTCCCCCCAAAAAAGCACCTAAAGTTGTGGGAATTTCAAGCATAAGAGCAAGGGGTATATCCACTCTGTGCTCTTTTCTGAAAACAATAGTCGCAGATATTGATGTGATTATTATTAAAAAGAGTGATATTGAGGCAGCCTCTTTAAATGGAATCCCCACCAAAATTTGAAAGGGGGTATAAAGCACACCTCCACCTATTCCAAAAAGAGAAGCAATCAAAGAAGCCAAAAAGAGAATAATCACAAGAAGAGTATTCATAATGACTTTCCACTCGTTTTAATATACAAAGATTTTGAAACACAAACGAAGCTGTCTGATTTAAAAATAATTTTCATACATTATTATAAATCTATTGTCTATTTTTTTAAAATTAAAATAATAATTTTAGCTTTTAGCATTGAGCGTTGAGCTTTGAGCAGGCTACGAAGGAAAGTTTCATATTGCTTATAATTAATAATTTTCTTTATTTAATAT
>JALXDT010000007.1 GCA_027070475.1 Candidatus Aminicenantota bacterium
CTATAATCTTTAATATAACTTTCACTTGTAATTTTTAGTCTTGGGTTTAAATAGTACGGATTATCAAATATAATTGAACCTCTTAAAACATTAAACTTTTGATCTGAAAAAAGTATAAAGCCCTTCTTTACATCTATTTCTCCAAGAATAATTGGATTTAGATAATTACCTTTTACAAAAAAGTTGTATTTGATTTCTCCTTCAAACAGACTGTTCCTTACCCATGAATTTCCCTCAGAAACAAAATTCACATCAAAATTAAAAATTTTCATAAAATCATTTTGTTCTCCTATGGGTTCGGGGGAAGAGGTGAAACTTATTCCTTCCTCAAACTCTCTCTGCCACTCCATCTCTTTTACCTGTACAATTCCTCCTACTTTTATGCTGTCTCCTTCCTTTTTCAACTCTATATTTGCATCTGCAATGCCTTTTACCCTTTCCATTGGTATAAGTTTTAAATTCTTTCCCTGAAATTGGAGATTCAAGCTTTTTACCTCTGTTTTTTCAAGTTTTATATTTCCTCCCCCTATAATTTCTCCTCCACCCAAGATGCCTTTAAATCTTGAAAGCATTATATTATTGGATCTTACAATTGCAAGGATATCAAAGTTATTAATACTCTGTGAATAATCGGGTATTACAAGAGTATCTCCTTTGGCGGTTATAAAACCATTGAGAATTGGGGACTCGTATTTTCCAGACACATTAAGGGAAACATTCAGTGCCCCTACATTATACCTCCAAGGTAAAATATAGTTTATATCTTTTGTATTTAAAAGAAAATTAATATTTAAGGATTCATCTTGCCATTTTAATATTCCTTTGGCATGAGCAGAGATTTTCTTATTTTCTGAAGAAGCTGAAAAATTCAAGCCAAGAGAATCTTCAAAGGGGACAATGCTTCCTTTTAATTCTAAAGGATAAGATAAGGGAGAAATTCCTTTGAATTTATTGGATTTTCCTGAAATCTTTATTGTATCTTTACCAAACTTTCCTTTCCCCTGAATATTAAATTTTAGTTTTCCTGAAAAAACAGGTATAAATGATTTTATCTGAACTCCTTTACCTTTTATATTCACATCAAATTCATCATACTTTTCATTGAAAAATGAAAGAGAGAATTCTCCCTCTATCTTTCCTCCATTGTAGTCTGCTTTTAGTTTTTTTAGAGAAAAGGTGCCATATTTGTTTTTTACTCTGTTTTTTAAATTGGCTGTATAATTTTCGAAAAGAGCATTTCCATAATAAAAGGTTTTCCCCTTTACCTTTCCTGAAACATCATAATCTTCTTTATCATATAATTTAATATCAAAGGATCCTTCTCCAGAGCCTTTTATCGGCAAATCCAATTCTAAAATTTTATTTATACCCTCAATATCCGCTTTTTTAACATTTAATATAATGTGAGAAACTTTACTATCCGCGACAATTTTTCCATCTCCTGAATAGTTGGACCCTTCAACAGTAAAATTACCTTTTGTGATTTTGTTTTTTGTGAAAAGAGTCGATTTGAATTTCCCTAAATAAACTCCCTGGGATAACAGGTCATTGAAATTAAGATTTATGTTTATCTCTGGGTTTAAGAATTTGCCCTTTCCTTCAACTCTTATTTTCCCGTCAGCTTCTGGTTTCCACGGAGTAAAATCAATATCTGTGAAAAATAAAATAGCTGAAAGGTATCTGGTCAATGATTTAAAGTTTCCTTCAAATTTCAGATTTTCATACCTCTCTCGTTTGAAGTTCATTATGGAGGAATAGGAAAAAGTGTCCTCTCCGCTTAAAATCCTTTTGGATTTAACTTTTAATATCTCTTTTTCCACATTGTAGAAGAATTTAATATCTCCTTTGAGCTTTAATTCTTTTGTATCAAAATTATCATTGCAAAAAGCTTTGCCCGACAAAGTATTATTTTTAAAATTCATGCTTACATCTGCATTACAGAGGGATTCAAAAGGTAAAGAATAATCATAAAGTTTTAAAAAGTTGGAAAAGTACATATTGTAAAGAGAAAGATTCATCTTGTTGCCCTGTATCTTTCCTATCACTTTTGTTTTACCTGTCTTGACTTCAAAGTTCAGGATATTTTTTGCAATGGCTATTTTTGATGATATGTTTTTTATTTTCCAGCTCCCTATTTTCCCATTTTCTCCGAAAGCGGTTATTAGAACCTTTGATGCTCCTTTGGAATCTGTGAAAAACTTAATTTCGCCATTGCCAATTCCTTCAAAAACAAAAGGTAAAAGAAAGGTCTTCTGAATTTGAGTTAATTCCCCTTGAGGAATCAAAGTAAAAGAGTATTTTAATTTTTGTCCTATCAGAATTCTACCTCTACCTGAAAACAATAAATTGCCGGAGTATATCTTTATTTTTCTAAAATTTATTTTACCGTTTTCATTTATTGAAAAGCTTAGTTCCCCAAAACCATTTATTTTGTATAGATTTGCAATTTCAACCTTTAAATCTTTTGAAGAGAGTTTAATAAACATCTCTTTTCCAAGTTTTTTAAAATCAGCATCAACTAAATTTGCATGGATAATTAAATTTTCTATTAAAATTTTTATACTTCCCTCAAAGATTTTTCCGCGGAAATCTTGAGAGGGAAGCTTTATTCCCTTTGTTTTACTCTTTTTTACGGGTTTTCTGAAATCAAGTATTAACTCTGGCTTATTTAGGGAAATTCTAAAATTTGTTTTTATTGGGAAGAATGAAAAATCCTCAAGTTTAAGCTCTGAGGATATTGCCTTGAATGTGAATCCTTTTCCAC
>JALXDT010000008.1 GCA_027070475.1 Candidatus Aminicenantota bacterium
TAATATCACTCTTTATCTTTGATAAATTCTTTCTAAAAAGACTTTTTATAATAAATAAGAGAATAAAAGAAATTGCGAAGGGTGATTATAAGAGCAAAATAAGATTAAAGGGGAAAGATGAATTCTGGCAGATAGCTAAAAGCATAAACAAAATGGCCGCAGATATTGATAGTGTTATGACACAACTTAAAAATCAGACAAAAATCCTTGAGCAAAAAGTATTAGAGAGAACGAAAGAGTTAGAATTTAAAAATGATTCTTTAACCAAACTCTCAAAAAAACTTGATCACATGGCAAGAACAGATTATCTTACGGGTTTAACTAATAGAAGAGGAATGTTGAGAAAAATTAAAGAAGAAAAGGTTAGATATAAAAGATCTAAAAAACCATTTTCTTTAATCTTGTTAGATATTGATGATTTTAAAAAAATAAATGATAAATATGGGCACGATCAAGGAGACTTGGTTTTAAAAAAAATAGCTGAAACATTAAAGAATAGTGTTAGAGAGCAAGATACAGTTTGCAGATGGGGAGGAGAAGAATTTTTAATTTATCTTACTGTTACTTTGGGAATTTCTGTTTTTGATGATCCCGATAAAGAAATAGAAAGTATCTTAAAGGAGATTGATTTAGCTTTATATAAAGGTAAGGAGGAAGGGAAAAATAGGGTTATTATTTTTAAAAAACAAGAAAGTTAAACTCCCCAATCTCTCGGATATAAAAAGTCCTTACCTATTGTCCTATGGGATAGTTTGGGGATTATCGGAAGAACCCTTTTAAATTGATATCTTTTAACAAGATTAAGAATTTTATCTACAATCTTGTTATCATATCCCATTGAAATCAGATCCTCTCTTGTTTTACGTTTATCAAAAATCAAATATAAAACCTTATCTGCTATTTCATATTTCAATCCCATTTCATCCTCATCAGTTTGACCAGGCCATAGATCCGCAGATGGTGTTTTCTTAATAATCTTTTCCGGAACTCCAAGATGAGCAGCAAGTTCAAAAATCTGTGTTTTATAGAGATCTCCCAAAGGATTTACTGATGAGGCAAGATCACCATACCATGTTCCGTAGCCTAATAAGAGTTCAGTTTTATTTGAAGTCCCTATTACCATTGCCTTTTCTCTTGCAGAATAATCAAAAATTACTGACATTCTCTCTCTTGCTATTTTATTCCCTATAAGCAATTTATTATCAGTGGGATTATTTTTAAAATAAACATCTATCTGCGGGGTAATATCTATTTTGAAATATTTAACTCCTAATATCTTTGCTATATCCTCTGCATCATCTATATTTTTTTTGTTGGATGTTTTATAGGGAAGAATTAAGGCTACAATATTATCCTTTCCAAGAGCTCTTACCCCTAAGAAAGCTGCCACTGTTGAATCAAGACCACCGGAAAGGCCTATAACCCCTTTCTTGAATCCAAACTTTTTTATCTCATCTTTTAAGAACTCAACAAGTGTTTTCTCTACTAATTTACTATTAATCTTCATCTCTTCCTTCATTTATAAATCTTTTTATTTGCTCAAAATCTTCATCTCGGTAATATGCATAAACGGTTCTGGCTTTGTCCCTTTTACTTAGATCTAATTCCACAACATATAAATCCTCTTCAAGAAAAGGTGCTCTGAAAATTATTTGTCCGTCGGGATCAGATACAAATGAACCACCCGCAAATCCAAATCCATCCTCAAAACCTACTCTGTTTACATAAACTACAAACATTGAAAAAAAACGGGAGTAAACTTTACCTGCATCCTCCCACATCTTCTGGCTTGAATACTCCTCTCCCTCAACACCTCTCAATGGGGAATTTGAGATTGAAATGAGAAAATCAGCTCCTTTGTAAAAATAGGAATATGCTAAAGAGGGAAAAAGAAAGTCTCTACAAATCAATATGCCTGTTTTCCCAAAGCGTGTTTTAAATGGTTTTAATTGCTCTCCAGCTTTGAAAAATCTTTTCTCTTCAAACATCCCAAAATTCGGGAGACGAATTTTTCTATATATGTCAATTAAATTTCCTCTGGAAAAATATGCTGAGGAATTATAGATAACTTTATCTTCAGCTTTTTCAACAAAACCTATGAGAATATCAATTTTTTTACTTAAAAGCTTAAATTCATCAAGAAAGTTTGAGCTTTTACTTATAGCTATATCATAAACAAGATCTCTTAAAAGGTATCCCGTAAGACTCAGTTCAGGGAAAACAATAAGTTCAGCTCCTTTTTCAATGGCTTTTTTTATACTTTTAATATGTTTATCTATATTTTTCTCAATATCTCCTAAAATAGGTTTATATTGACTGATAGCTATTATTTTAGATCCACTCCCCATTTTATCTCTCCTGCTTCTCTATCTTTGTAAAAGATAACATTATGCATTTGTTTAGGAACAATTAACTCATATTCTCCTATCTTAATTTTTACTCCCGGATAAATTGTTCCTTTGACTTTTATTGTAGCATTAATATCGTAAATACTGGATTCAAGCTTTTTTAACTCTCCGTATTTTTCACTGATTATCTCTTTCAATTCATAATATCTGTTAAAATCTTTTTCCACATCTCTTTTAGTATGAATGGAAGATTGAAAAATAGACATATTCTTTTTTTCAAGGTTTTCTTCACCGTATTTTCTCTTTAAATCTCCGAATTCCTTTATGTAAGAATTAAATTCTTCATTGAATTTTTCAAGCTCTTTTTCCTTTAAAACATCAACTCCTGTAATCAGAACGAGTTTTTTATTGTATGGAGAACCTGCAACAAAAACGTTTATGCCCTTTGAAGCTTTAATTTCACTTTCCATCACTTTCACACTCTTAAGCTCCCCATAGAATGTACCTCCACAAACTATTTTACTATCAAGAACTCCACCTTTGACATAAACATCACCATCTGCGCTAATAAATCCTCTTTCTATATAACCGATATCAACATCACCCTTTGCTATAATTTTCCCCTTATCTTTTCCTGAAACTCCTCCTCTAATTACAACATCACTGTCGGATTTAATCGTGCAAGAAATTGCCGTACCATATATAACAATTTTCCCTGTGGCTTCCACAAGAAAGTCAGGTAATACATCTCCCATTATCTTAACATCTCCATTGTAGTGAATATTTCCAACGGAAAAATCAACATCACCTGTGATATTAAGCACCGGAAAAACAGCTATCCTATCTTTTTGGTAAACAACATAACCTGTTTCCTCTGCATAGAAATAAACCTTATCTTCATCTTCTACAGTTTTTACATTCTTTCCCGGGAAAAGGAGTGCGGTTTCTCCTTCTTTCGGTTCTTTCCCCAAACCGGTGACAGTTATTCCCCTTTTCCCCTTTTTAGCTTTTACTTTAACGGCAATAAGCTCACCCTTTTCAACGATTTTAAATTTATCAATCTCTTTGTAATCAATTTTATTCCCTTCTATTTTTGGTTGCATAGAAAGATCAACCTTAAGCTCAATCTTCCCATTTGTTCCGTGTTCGACAGGTTTACCAACAGCAACAAGAAAATTCTTTACACTCTTTCCTGAATTGTAAAGATTCATAGCCTCTTTAACCTTATCCTCAAGAATTCCATAAACAATCCCCTCTCTTTTTAATTCTCTTATAAGTTCCTGTTCTGTTTCTATGAAGCCTCTTGATTCTTCATTGTATGGAACAATGGTGACATATCCTTCCATTTCATCTTCAGAAAAAGAGACCATAACTTTATAATCAGACATCTTATATCTTTAACTCTTTTTTATACTCTTCTCTTATGTCAGGATAAAGTGGGAAGGATGAAGTTAATTCATCCACTTTTTTACTTATCTTTTCAATTTCCTGTTCATCATTTATATTATTAATAACATCACTGATCAATTTCGCTATGATTTTCATTTCTTCCTCTTTCATTCCTCTTGTAGTGACTGCGGGTGTCCCAAGTCTTATTCCGCTGGTAACAAGAGGAGGATTGGGATCAAATGGAATAGTGTTTTTATTCACAGTGATGTGGGCTTTATCGAGAGCTTTTTCTGCTTCTTTCCCTGTAACTCCTTTTGAAGTAAGATCAACAAGCATTAAATGATTATCTGTTCCTCCTGATACTATTCTAAAACCTTCTTCTTGCAGGGCTTTAGCAAGAACAGAGGCATTTTTCACAACCTGTTTCTGATACTCTTTGAATTCATCACTCATTGCAAGTTTAAAACAGACTGCTTTTGCAGCAATAATGTGAACGAGGGGACCTCCTTGAATTCCAGGGAAAACCTCTTTATTTAAAAGTTTTTTATGTTCTTTTTTGGTTAGTATAAAACCACCTCTTGGCCCTCTTAAAGTTTTATGAGTTGTTGATGTAACAAAGTCTGCATAGGGTACGGGGGAAGGATGAACTCCTGCTGCAATCAAACCAGCTATGTGAGCCATATCAACAACAAGGTAGGCACCCACACTGTCAGCTATTTTTCTTAATCTTTCAAAATCAATAAACCTCGGATATGCACTCGCTCCGGCCATAATTAACCTGGGTTTATGTTCTTTTGCAAGGGTTTCAACCTCATCATAATCAATGGTTTCAGTGTCCTTTCTAACATGGTATGGTATAATATTGTATAATTGTCCTGAAAAATTCAGAGGATGTCCATGGGAGAGATGCCCTCCATGGGAAAGATCAAGCCCCAAGACAGTATCCCCTGGTTTTAATACAGCCATATATACACCCATATTTGCCTGTGTTCCTGAGTGCGGTTGAACATTTGCATGCTCAGCACCGAAAAGTTCTTTTGCTCTCTCTATGGCCAACCTCTCAACAGTATCAGCGTTTTCACAACCTCCGTAATACCTTCTTCCCGGATAACCTTCAGCATATTTGTTGGTAAAAACAGAACCCATAGCTTCAAGAATTGCTCTTGGAACAAAGTTCTCAGATGCAATCAGTTCGATATTATGATGTTGGCGGTTTGCCTCATTATATATGGCATTGGCAACATCATAATCAAGCTCATAAAGTTTTTTTGAAAACATAAAGCCCTCCAAAATTAATTATTATTTAAAATTTTCTTTTTCTATATTGTTAATTTTATCTAATCTTCTTTGATGCCTTCCTCCGGCATATTCTGTATTAAACCATGCATCAACTATTAGTTTTGCAATCTCAAAGGTAGTAACTCTTCCTCCCATCGTAAGAATATTAGAATTATTATCCTGTCTTGATTTTCTTGCATGGTATTCACTGGTGCACAGAGCAGCTCTTACTCCCGGAAATTTATTGGCGACAATACTCATACCAATTCCAGAACCACAAATTAGAATTCCTCTTTCAGCATCACCTTTTGAAACACCGGAAGCAACTTTCTTAGCAAAATCCACATAATCGCATGATTCTTCTGAGTATGTACCAACATCTTCTATATCATAGGCATTCTCTTTCAGATAATTAAAAACCTCAACCTTTAATTTATAACCTGCGTGATCTGAACCTATTAATACTTTCATCCTTTAAAATATTATAAAAATAGGCTTTTGTCAATAAACTTGAACAAGGCTAAAATTATCTATCTCTTGACTTCTTACAAATTTTTATTTATATTTTCTTTGTTTTTGCCGAAGTGGCGGAAATGGCAGACGCGCCAGATTCAGGATCTGGTGGGCTTCGGCCTGTGGGGGTTCAAATCCCCCCTTCGGCATTTTTTAATTTCAATTCAAGAGGCAAAAATGAAGAATATAAAGAATTTAGGATTTTTTTCACTGTTTTTTTTCTTAAGCTTTCTACTTTTAGGGAAAACAGCTTATGAATATGTAAATCCTTTTATAGGCACAGGAGGTTTCGGTCATACATTCCCGGGTGCTGTTGTTCCCTTCGGAATGGTTCAGGTTAGTCCCGATACTGCCTTAAAAAATGTAGGTAAAAGCTATCCGTGGTGTGCCGGTTATCAATATTCCGATAAAACAATATTAGGCTTTTCACATACACATTTTAGCGGGACAGGACATTCGGACTTAGGCGATATTTTAATAATGCCTGCAACAGGAGAGTTAAAACTTGAGCCCGGTAGCGAAGAAAATCCGGAAACAGGTTATAGATCAAGATTTTCCCATAAGGAAGAGTATGCGGAGCCGGGTTATTATAAGGTAAATTTATCGGATTATAATATTAAAGCGGAAGTTACAGCTACCAAAAGGGTTGCTTTTCATAGATACACATTTAATTCCAAGAAAAATCCTCATATTATCCTGGATCTTATTCATTCAATTTACAATTATGATGGAAAGACTGTCTGGGCATATATAAGAATTGTTAACAATAAGCTGATTACAGGATACCGCCAGACATACGGGTGGGCTAAAAATAGAAGAATATTCTTTGCGATTGAGTTTTCAGAGCCCTTTACTACTTATGGCTATAAAAGGTATGATAAGGAAAACTATTATTTCAGAAGTAAGGGGAAATTGATTATTCTGAACAGTAGAAGGGAAGCCCATGAAATTTACGGAAAAAATATAAGAGCCTTCTTCAATTTTAAACTACCTGAAGACAAAGATATTTTAATGGTTAAGGTGGGGATTTCAGGGGTAGATATGGCTGGAGCACTGAATAATTTGAATACGGAAATTCCGGGATGGAATTTTGAAGGAATAAGACAAAGAGCAAAAAAGAGCTGGGAGAAAGTTTTAAATAAAATAGTAGTAGATGATAAAAGCGAAAAGAATAAGGAAATTTTCTATACAGCTCTCTATCATTTAATGATTGCTCCTATGCTTTATCAGGATGTTGACGGAAGATACAGAGGAATAGATCACAAAATACATAAAGCGGCAGGTTTTACAAACTATACTACCTTTTCCCTCTGGGACACATTCAGAGCTGCTCATCCTCTTTTTATAATTTTACAGGAAAAGAGAGTAAGTGATTTTATAAATTCAATGTTAATACACTATAAACAGAGTCCTGAGAAGATGCTACCGATCTGGCCATTTCATGGTAATGAAACATGGTGTATGATAGGTTATCATTCTGCAGCGGTTATAGCTGAAGCTTATTTAAAAGGTATAAAGGGATTTGATCCTGATTATGCTTTAAAAGCAATGGTTAAGACCGCTACGAATGAAAATTACGGTGGCTTGAGATACTATGAAAAATACGGATATATACCTGTGGATAAAGAGATAGAGGCAGCATCCAAAACGCTTGAATACGGATATGATGATTATGCAATAGCGTTGATGGCAAAAAGTCTGGGAGAAAAAGGAATTTTTAATAGATTTTTAAAAAGATCATTTTTCTACAAGAATATTTTTGATAAAAAGACAGGTTTTATGCGGGCAAAGATGTCTAATGGTAAGTTCAGAGAACCTTTTGATCCATTGAGGGCAAATTATGGAGGAGATTACACAGAGGGAAATGCCTGGCAGTATACATGGCATGTACTTCAAGATCCAATTGGGCTGATTAAGCTTATGGGAGGAAGGAGAAAGTTTTCAAAAAAACTTGATTTGCTATTTAAAGTTAAGGGGGATGAGAAGAAATACGGTTCTGTTGAAGATATGTCAGGTTTTATTGGGCAGTATGTTCATGGAAATGAACCGAGCCATCATATAGCCTATCTTTACGATTATGCCGGTATGCCTTACAAAACACAGGAAAAGATAAATTTGATAATGAAAACTATGTTTGATAATACTCCTACTGGAATTCCTGGTAATGAAGATTGCGGTCAGATGTCAGCATGGTATATATTTTCAGCTTTGGGTTTTTACCCCGTATCCCCTGTTGAAGGAGTTTATGTCATTGGAAAACCTTTGTTTAAAAAGGTGCAAATTAATTTACCCAATAGTAGGAGTTTTTCAGTGATATCCAAAAATCTGAGTGAAAAAAATATTTATATAAAGAGCGCGAAATTAAATGGTAAAAAATTAAAAAGGGCTTATATTACCCATCAAGAGTTGATGAGAGGTGGAATATTGGAATTTACTATGGATAACAAGCCCAATAAAAAATGGGGTAGGGCTAAAAAATATCTTCCGCCTTCGGCAAGTACGGTTTATTAATTTTTACTTGAATTTGTCAATAAATGAAAATTCATCAAGACTTTTTCTTTCAGGTCTTTTAACCTCAGCCTCTTTCTGCCATTCGCTTAATTCGTTTGATATTGTTGTTGATCTTTTACCCAATATTAGCAAAGTTATAACTCTATAGTTTTCGGGAATATTTAAAACTTCTTTAACTTTATCTTCATCAAAGCCTGCAATTGGATGAGCTACAAGGTCTAACTCTGTTGCCCTTAAAATTAGGAAAGCGGTTGCCATCCCAGTATCAAAAAAATAGTATTCTTTGCCTTTTATAATGCAATCATCCTCTTTTGAGGAAAAAACAGCTATTATAAGGGATGCTTTTTCAGCCCATTCATTTCCTTTTGACAGAGTTCCTTTTATTTTTTTTAATTGTTCATAGCTTTTTACAAATACAAATCTCCATGGCTGTTTATTAAAGCAGGATGGTGCCAATGAAGCAGAAAGTGAAAGATCTTTTATAAGCTCATCCGTTATTTCAGCCTTATCCAGAGAACGGTAAGCCCTTCTTTTTTCTATTGCCTCTTTAACTTTCATCATAATAAATTTTCCTTAATTGTTGAAAGTTTTATAAAGTGATTTCTTTCCTGCTGTATTATTTTATTAAGAGTTGGATGCTGATTTTCAGGAACTGCATCTTTTAATTCCTGATAAAGCATAATAGAGTCAAGCTCTTTTTTTATTGCATAATCAACGGCTCCCTTAATATCCTTTATTTTCCCGGATTCTTTGTCTACCTCATCAAGGTTGAATATCATATTATCAGCATATGCTCTAAGATAAGCAAAATATTCCTCAGGAAAATCATCGGTGTTATAATCCTTTAATTTTGATAGCATTGAAGAGAAAACCTTTTTGTGATTTACTTCTTCATCAGCAAGATAATTGAAAAGGTCCTTTAACTCTTCATTATCTGTGCTTTTTGCTACAATTCTGTAAAACTGTTCCCCGTTTTCTTCAATCCTTATGGCAAAATTAATAATTTCTGAAATATCATACTTTGACATTTTAACCTCCTAATTTTTATAGAAAAATAATTATAACTTAATAATAATTTAAACACAAGTAAACCCTCTGCGTCAAAAATAATCTTACCGAAACGAATAAGTTTAGTCGGAAAAAATCTTACTGAAAAGGAGGAAGAAAAGATGAGAAGACTTGAAAAAGA
>JALXDT010000009.1 GCA_027070475.1 Candidatus Aminicenantota bacterium
GTTTATAGTAAAAACAATTTTATCCACTATTTTTGAAAGCCTTGGTGAATTTTCCTTAATTTTCACTATTTTAAAAAATTTTATTCCCTTGACACTTTTATTATTTAATTCTTCTAAAACATTGATGCTAAGTTCATCTTTTGACCTTACTTCAAAAATATCCTCCTCTATCTCAACACCAAGAGGATCTGCGAATAAAAAGGATATCTTTATTTTCGGATGAAATCCCTCTGTAAATATAAATTTTATCGGAGTTCTTCTCATCGTTCTTTCAATTGCTCTTACTGTTTCAAGGTTTGAAAGGAAAACCGATTGCCCGGTTTTTCTGTATGATATTATGTATCTTATTTGTTTCTGCTCGTTTTCTTCTTTCTTAAAGTTAAAGTCTTTTTTTATCTCCTTTTCTTCAATTATCTTTATAGGCAGAACACATCCTCTACATTCATCGCAATCTCTTTCAATACAGGATTCGGTTCTCTCCTCTTTTTTACTTTTTATAAACTCATCTATGAGATATTCTTTCTTAATTCCTGTGTCTATGTGATCCCATGGAAGTTCCTCATTTAAACTAAGTTCTGAGAAAAAGGGTGAGATGTCTACCTCGCTTTCTTCTATTGCTCTTTCCCATATTTTAAAATTAAATTCAGAATCCCACGCATCAAAACGTGCTCCCAATTTGAAGGCATTGTAAATTATTTTTCCTGCTCTTCTGTCTCCCCGAGAAAGAAGGGTTTCAACAAAAGCTGTTTTATAGGGATGAAATTTTAAGAAAATTTCTCTTTTATCTTTTATTCTGTTTAAAAGATATTCTTTTCTCTCTTTAATATCATCTTCTCTTGCAAAACCTAACCATTGAAATGGAGTATGAGGTTTTGGAATAAACACTGATATTGTGGCTCCTATCTTTATCTTCTTTCTGAATTTTCTGCCGAGGTTAAAAGCTTTTAGTAATATATTTGCAATTCCTTCAATATCTTCTTCTGTTTCTGTCGGTAGTCCAATCATAAAATAAAATTTTACTGCTCTCCACCCATATTTATATGCTGTTTCAAGAGCATTGAATACTTCCTCATCATCTACATATTTATTTATGACCTTTCTAAGTCTTTCGGTCCCGGCTTCAGGCACTATGGTAAAACCAGTTTTCCTTGTTTTTTTTATAAGCTCAAGCATAAATTCCTTTATCATTTTTGGTCTCAGAGATGGTAATCCCATACCAACCTTATCATTCTCAAGTCTCTTTGTAATTTCGAACATTAATTTTTCAATATATGGATAATCAGCAGTGCTTAATGAAGAGAGTGAAAAATCTTCAAATCCGCTTTCTTTAACGGTTCTTTCTATATAATTTACAAGATAATCCGGATCTCTCCACCTGAAGGGATGATAAACAAAAGAAGCCTGGCAGAATCTGCATCTTTGGGGACATCCTCTGGCTATTTCAACACTTAATCTGTCAAAAATAATTTCTGTATTCGGAACAATAGGGTTTTCCGGAAGAGGAAACATATCTATATTCTTCAAGTAAGCTTTTTTTATTTTCTTTTTTAAATCGGGAATAATAAAATGTTCTGTTTTTTTTGTAGAATAAAGTTTCGGTATATATATACCTCTTTCATCTATTAGACTTTCAATGATTTCTTCCCTCTTTGCTCCCTGTATTTTCATATTTCTTATTTTTTCTACAACTTTGAAAAAGTTTGCCTCTGCATCTCCGATATAAAAAACATCAATAAATGGGACTAAAGGTTCAGGGTTAAATACATTTACACCTCCTGCAAAAATGATTGGAGATGTTTCTTTTCTTTCTTTAGATAGAATTTCAATTTCTGATAATTCTAAAATATTCAAGATATTTGTATATGTTAGCTCAGAAAGAAGGGAAAAACCTAAAATATCAAACTCTTTTACAGGTTTTTTGTTTTCAAGGGAAAATAGAGGGATTTTGTCTTTTCTTAGAATAAATTCAAGATCTTTTCCCGGTGAAAAAACTCTTTCTGCGATTACTCCTTCTATCTTGTTTAAGTAATAATAAAGTATTGGTAATCCCATGTGAGACATTCCAACTTCATATAAATCGGGATAGGAAAGAGCGATTTTTAAAGATTTTTTGTCCCACTCTTTTTTAACGGAATTTATTTCCTGCCCTAAATATCTTGATGGTTTTTCTATGAATTCAAAAATTGACAAATCCATTATTCTCTTGCATATTTTAGTATGTATGCATTTTCTGCCAGACCTAAAAGCGAATAAACGGTTAAGAGGGATGATCCTCCATAGCTAAAGAGAGGGAGTGTTATTCCTGCAACAGGAAGTTTACCAAGACTTACCAATATATTTATTAAAAATTGAAAAAATATCTGACCTAATATTAAGCTGACCAGTAAAAGAGTACATATATCCTCTGAGATATAGGCTGTTCTGAACAGAGAATAAAAGAGATATGCATAGAGTAACAAGAGAATCATAACACCTATGAAACCAAACTCTTCAGCAAAGACAGACAAAATAAAATCTGTATGCTGTGCAGGTAAAAACCCTAATTTTTTCTGTGTTCCCTTTAAAAAACCTTTTCCTGTTGTCCCTCCGGAGCCTATGGTTATTTTGGATTGAATTGTATGGTATCCCACTCCTAATGGATCACTTTGAGGATGGAGGAAAACCTTTATCCTCTTTTTTTGATAATCCTTTAAAACAAAGTTCCATGAAGCAATAGAAAACAGTATTGTGCTTATTACAATAATAATTAAAAGAAGTTTCT
>JALXDT010000010.1 GCA_027070475.1 Candidatus Aminicenantota bacterium
GGTTACATCAACAGCAATAATAAAATCAGCTCCCATGTTAATTAGCTGCTTTATTGGAATAGGGTTAACCAATCCACCATCAACCAAAAACTTATTTTTATATTTTACAGGAGGAAATATTATCGGGATGGATGCACTTGAAACAACAGCTTTTGTTAGCTCTCCTTTCCTGTGAACTACCTCGTCACCGGTTTGGATATCTGTTGCTATACTAACGAATTTTTTAGGTAAATCTTCAATTTTAATATTTCCGAAAATTTTATAGTAAAAATCAAAAATCTTTTCCTGAGAAATCAGTCCCGAAAGTGTTGGCTTTAAAGATAATACTTCCTTCTGTCTCTTTTTGTTTATTGAGAGAGCGATTTTCTCAATTTCTTTAATTGGCATTCCATATGAATACATAGCACCTATTATGGCTCCGATACTTGTCCCGCTAACAAACTCAGGTTTAATTCCGAACTCTTCCAAAACCTTTAAAACTCCTATGTGGGATAAACCCTTAGCTCCACCGGAGCCCAGAGCAATTCCTACCTTCATTTTTCCCTCTCTATCAAACCCAAATTTATCTTTATTTTACAAACCCCGCAGATTTCCTTGCTTGTGGGATAACCACATATTTTGCATGGAGAAAGACTATAATTCTTTTCCACTTTTCCGAAAATCTTCTGATTTCTTAAAAATCCTTTAAAGAATTTTATTCTTAAACCTTTAAAAGATAATTCCATCTGATGAAGGCTCTCCTTGTAAAAATGAGATTTTGCCTTTTTTGAGAAGGGACAATTTAATTCATTGTAATATATTTCATTAAAAAAAGCATAAATTGCGATTTCCCTTTCCGTAAGATAAATAAGAGGCTTGACCTTTTTCTTAAAACCATCCTCTTCTGGAAGGGCAGGCAATTGTTTAGCAAGATATTCTATATTCCAATTTAAAACATTTCCTAAAAGAAAAGCTGATTCATCATCGAGATTATGTCCTGTGGCAATTACATCAAAGTTTTCCTTTGAAGCTATTCTGTCAAAATAGTATCTTTTAATTTTACCGCAAACTTTACACGGTATAGCTTTTGTTCTTTCCACTATTTGTGGTAAAGTGTTTCCCCCGAATTCATTTTCAAGTTTTACTGTTATAAGATTTGTTTTATTTTTTTTAGAAAATTTCTCAACTACCTCTCTTGCCAATTTAGAAAATTTATCTATTCCAAGATCAATAAATAGTCCTATTGCATTGTATCCTAACTTTAAAAGTGCATGCCATAGGGAAAGACTGTCTTTCCCCCCTGATACTGCAAGGAGGATTCTATCTTCTTTTTCAAACATATTAAAGTCATCAATCGCCTTTTTAACCCTTTTAAGAAAAAAATTTATAAAATCTTCTCTGCAAAGGGCAAGATTGTGGTGAGGAAGATAAACTTCGGCTTTCTTTTTACAGATTGCACATCTCATCCCGTTGACATAACCTTTTTTATTTCTATGACCGAGTCCTTTGCGGGCTGTTCATCGGAGGTTAAAAGCTTTTTGTTTCTCTTATCTATAACAATATAAAAAAGCTCATCAGCCTTAAATTTTTTCAAAAGCTTTTTTACACTTATCTTTTCTTCTATTTCGTATTCTTTCCCATTATATACAACAATCATACCTAAACTTCATCTCCATACTTTTTAATAAATTCTTCCACCTCTAAAACATCCTCTTTGCTTCCTATAAAAAGAGGTGTTCTCTGGTGAATCTCAGTTGGTTCAATATCAAGAATGTTTTTAACTCCATTGCTTGCATAGCCACCAGCCTGCTGAACAATCATTGCAAGAGGTCCTGCTTCATAGAGAAGTCTCAATTTCCCATTTTTAGCCTTTTTATCTCTCGGATAAAGAAAAATTCCACCATATAAGAGATTCCTATGAAAGTCAGCTACAAGTGAGCCTATATACCTTGATTTATAGGGCTTGCCATTCTTGTTTTTATCACTCTTTATATAATCAATATATTTTCTTATACCTTCACTCCAGCTATTGTAGTTTCCTTCGTTAACGGAATAGATCTTCCCTCTTTTCGGAGTCTGAATATTTTCATGGGAAAGCAAAAATTCACCTACTGAAGGATCCATTGTAAAACCGTGAACTCCCTGTCCTGTAGTATAAACAAACATTGTAGAAGAGCCATAGATTACATATCCTGCGGCGACAAGATTTTTTGCCGGTTGAAGTACATCCTCATAATTTCCATCATGTCCACACTCATCTTCAGACCTTCTCTTGTAAATACCAAATATTGTTCCAATACTGACATTCGCTTCAATATTGGATGAACCATCGAGAGGATCAAAAACAAGCACATATTTACCTTTCGGATACTTATCGGGAATTCTTATGATATCCTCTGTTTCCTCTGAAGCCATAACACAGAGTGAACCTCCTCTTTGAAGGACTCTCACAAAAACTTGAAGGGAGTATTCATCTAATTTTTTAACCTCTTCTCCTTGAACATTAATCTTTCCTGTCAAACCTAAAATTTCGACAAGTCCTGCTTTCCTTACCTCTCTTGAGATTATTTTGGAAGCAAGTAAAATCTCTGCAAACAGAGAGGTAAATTCTCCTGTGGCTTCCGGATGCTCTCTCTGTTTTTCAATTAAAAAGTGTTGAAGATTAGTTGTTTCTCTATCCATTATTCCTCCTAAATCAATAAATGTAAAAAATATTATTTATTAAAATTAATACTTATTAATATTTATGTTATCATTAATAAAAAGTA
>JALXDT010000011.1 GCA_027070475.1 Candidatus Aminicenantota bacterium
AGTTAAATAAAATTGAAAAAGAGATTAAAAGATTTCTTGAAAAAAGAAAAAGAAAGAGCTTTTTCACGGAAGAAGAGCTATACGCCATTTATAATAAAATTTATGAGGATTCACAGCTGTCTGAAATAATAGAGAACTATACTCAAGAACCTATTTACAAACTCCTAAAAGCAATAAACAAATACAAAGACTCAGGAAATTTTGAAAATTTAAAAAATAGTTTTTTTAAATATTATGAGGAGATATTTTCCCTTGTACAGGAAATTAAAGGAGATTTTATCTCCTCCTTATCAACTTTTAGTCACTCTAAAAAAGCTAAGGAGGATTAGTATGAAAAAGTTTTTGATTTTTCCTCTTCTTATCATACTTTTAACATTACCTTCTCTTTCAAGACCAAAATATTCCCTCCATATCGGATATTCTTTCTGGACATTGAATGTTTTAAAAGGTTTAATAGAGGAGAAAATAGGAGATGAGCTTCAAACTCAATTGCAAGACCAGATAGAAAACGATTTTCCCTATGAAAATTTAGGAGAGTACACTCAAGACATTAAATTCGATTCTTCTGGAGGTGGAATAGTTGTGGAATTAAGAATTTACCCATCCGGTGAAAATGGCAGTTTTTCCGTTGGTTTTTCATATGCAAGAATAGACTCTAAGGTTGATCTCTCAGGAGAGATAAGACAGGATTTTGAATCCGGAGATTATCTTACAGCAACAGCAAATTCAAATTTTATTCATAAATATTCAGCCTTTTTACTGGATTTAAGATGGGATCTTTTTCCTGAAGGTAGGGTTCATCCTTACTTTTCATTTGGCGGAGGTCTTGCTCCCCTTAATGGAAATCTTTCCTACTCTGCATCTGGCTTTTCATACATAAAAAACCACAAAGAAAAGTATGATATTGGTGATGAGACAAAAAATCTTGATGAGATCGAAGATATAAATATTTCAATCGTCCCTGTACTACTAATTAATTTAGGAATTAAGGTTGACCTTTATCAAGGAATATCAGCCTATGCAGACGGAGGGATATGGAATGGTTTTTTGTTTAGTGTTGGTTTAATTTATTCTTTTTAATAACTAAACTATTTAAGATTTAATAATTTCAACCTGCTTTCTTTATCAAGTTTTCTTTCAATTTGAGCTGAAAATTCATCAACAACAATTTCACACGTTCCACTTATAAAAGCATAATTAAGATGACCTCCCATCGCTACATTGTTTCTATCTCCTAAAGTTATATGAATATGAAGTGTGGGTTTATTTTCATAAAGAGATATATTCCCTATAAGAGATGTTATTTCATAATCCCCTTCATAAACTTTTTCAATGTATTCATTCAACCCTGGATCATAAATAGATAGGGAAAATTTATTGGTAGCTCCTATCCCTATTAAACTCCCAGAAAAAACCTTGTTCTTTTCAGAGAAGGAAAGAATGCTTTTAATAATCTCTTCACCTTTTTCAAGTCTTATTAACCATCTGTTTCCAAATTGTTTGAATTCCATTTTAACCTCCTTTTTTAGAAAAAATTATAGCAGAAATTGAAGCGGTAAGGATAATTATTCCTCCAAAAACAGTATTAATAGATGGTACCTCTTTTACAATTAAAAAAGCAAAGATAGCCCCATAGATAGGTTCAAGTGTGGCAAAGATCCCCGATATAAAAGCTTTAAATCTGGCAAGAGAATTAATATAGAGAAGATGAGCTACTGCTGTGAAAAGGCTTCCCAATAAAACAAAATACATAAAATCATTTAAAGAAAAAGACTTATTTAAAAAAATAAGAGAAGGTAGTAAAATGGGAATTGAGAAAAGATGTTGATAGAATGTGGTTAAAAGAGCCCCATACTTTCTCACTGTCCTTCTATTTAATATTGAAAGTAATGCAAAGAGTAAACCCGATATAACACCCAATAAAACTCCTTCAAATTCAGGAGAAGATAAAGAATATGAATGTGTTAATATAAAAATACCTATGAAGCTGATAGCCGCAATTAAAATCTCTCTGACTAAAATTTTTGTTTTAAAAAAGATAGGTTCAATTATAGAGATAAAAACAGGAAAAGTGGAATAGGATAAAAGGGCAATGGCTACAGTTGAAACCTTAACAGACTGAAAAAAAGTTATCCAGTGAAAAGAAAGTAAAAAAGCGGTAAGTATTAATTCATAATAGGATTTTTTGTCAAAGAGATTAAATTTCACTCCCTTTATTTTTATGAAAAAAAATAGAGTTACAGATGAAAATAAAACCCTGAAAAAAACAATCGTAGAAGCAGGATAGTTTAAAATCTTACCGAATAAACCTGCACCACCAAAAAGGAAAACAGCAAAATTTAATTCTAAAAGATATAAGGGATCATTTCTCACTCTTTTAATATATAAAATTTTTATTGAGAATAAAAGCTTAGAGTTGAGATAATCTTTTCAATACCCATACTTTAAGTTTTGGATTTTTCCCGACTTTTAAATATTTTCTGTAATAGAATTTCGCTTTTTCGTAGTTTTTCACAAGATCCTCTGAAATCCCTAAATAATAGTAAAGGTCTGGATAATTTCTATTTATTTTGTGTAATCTTTCCCATGTTGACTTTGCTTCTTCCACCTTACCCATTTTAAACAAACTAACACCAAGATTAAACAACAGATTTTCATTTTGGGGATCAATCTTGAGTGCTCTCTCAAAATAATTAAAGGCTATATAATACTCTTTTTTCAATAGATAAAGAG
>JALXDT010000012.1 GCA_027070475.1 Candidatus Aminicenantota bacterium
AATTATTTCTATTTTGAAAATATATTAGTTGAAATAATTTTTTTAGTAAAAAAATGGCTTCAGGATTAAGCAAGAAAAGTAAGTGTATTTTTCTAAATAAAATTCTTGGAGTCCTTTTCTCAGCTGTTTTTCTTTTAGGGTCTACGAATCCTGTTGGCTTCGATATTCACTTTCAATCTGTGGATGATAGAGCAACTATACGCCTGATATTCGAATCCAACATCCCCTTTAAATACGTATTAAAGAAAGCAAGATCCAGGCTGGAAATCCATATAGACAAAGAGGCAAACAGTTTTGAGACTGAAGAGCCATCAAGACAATCCATTTTTATAAAGAATATAGGCTATAAAAAAGAAAAAGGAAAAACTACTATTTTTGTTCTTTTTAAACGGGATTTTAAGGTTAAGGAATCATTTGTTTTGAAAAGGCCTTTTAGGCTGGTAATTGACTTAAAAAGGGAGACAAAAATTCCTGCGCAGCTGGGCTATAAGCATTTGGGTGGAAAAAAGGCATGGGATGATATTAACTCTTTGATAAATAAATATAGCTTTCTTCTGAGAGTAAATCACCCGAAAGAGAAATTAAGTTCTGTCAAAATACTTCTAAATACAGAAGCACCTCTTCCATCCATAACAAATTCAGAAAAAAGATTGACCTTTACAGAAGCAAATATGCTAAAAAACGATATAGGGTTAAAACTTGTCGGAGACTACGCATACAACACAAGCATGGGTATAACCAATGCTGATGAGGGCCCCTACAAATGGAGAATCAGAGTTGGCCTTGATTGGGATATAATGCGGGATGGACTTCTTAAAAGAAAAAGACAGAAAGAGCTATTGAAAAAGCAGATGGAAATAGAATCTCTTCAGGAAACAATGAATAGAAGAAAAGAGAATTATTATTTTCTTCACAACCTTATAATTTATCTTTTTAGTAATAAAAAAATCAGAAACCTCAAACAAAGGAGAGAAGTACTAAAAGAGCTATTATCACTTATTAGAAAAGAATATTTCACCAACAGAGCATCTATTGAAGACAGCATAAAACTTGAGAGAGACCTTGCAAGAACAGAAAATCTCCTTGATAATTATCTAAAATATCGAAAAGAATTTGTTACAAGTTCAAACCTTAACAATTTTTCTCTCACCTCAGATGACCTCCCTTTGGTGGACATTGACATTGATTTGTTGCTTAGAGAAATAAGTGAACCTGAAGGTATATCAGAGCTCTTTAAACTCAACAGGGAACTGTTAAACCTAAAATACAATCTCTGGAAGGATATAAGATTAAAATTGTGGTTATATCATTATCATTACAATAGGATAAAGAAAACAAACAACTTTTTTAGTCTCGGAGTTCAGCTTAATATCCCCTTTCCCATGTCAATCCAGAGTAGAAAAGAGATAAAAGAGGCAGAAGAAAGTCTATTTGAAGTCAAATACAATAGGGAAATCCATGCCAATGTGCTTGAAGTAACGAACGCTTATGACGAGTATAAAACCAAACTTGATGACTACATTAACTTCTTCAATAAAAGGAGAATTCTTCAGGCAAGGTTAAAAAGAGCTCTGGTAGAACACAATTTTGGCGCTGGAAGGATTACTTATGGAGAAATTTTGGGTATTATAAAGCAAGCTATGGAAGTCAATTTTGAACTTTATAGCATTCGCCAACAAATGTATTTGAGAATGATAAAAATCTTCAGATATTATAATGGAAATGATATAATGAAGTTCATTAAGCCAATTAAACTGGAAAATCTTAAAGGAGAAGAAATTTACAAAGGAGAAAGGTTCCTTTATATTTGGTCAAACAGCTTCAACAGACTCAGCAATGATTTTATCATTCAATTTCTTCAGGTGAGAAAGATAGAAAATGTGCTCATCTCCTTCAGCAAGGGTATAAACCAGCAAAAGCTGAAGAGTTTTATGGAAAAAGCGAAGGAAAACAACATAAATTGTTATGCCACCTTTTCTACTAATGAATGGCTTAAAAAAAATTATATAGAAAAGATAAAGGCCCGACTTGAGGAAACTTACCAATATGGCTTTAAGGGAATACATTTTGATATTGAACCTCACACTTTTCCAGATTGGGATAAAAACAATCTTTCTTATATGGAAAACTACCGAAAATTGTTGAAATTTCTCAAATCTTATGTGGGAATTAGGTATGAAATATCAGTTACTGTTCCTTTCCATCATTTTTCAACATATTATAACAGTATTTCCCCTTTTACAGATAGGATATTTGTGATGACTTATGGTAAGCATTCCTTAAACAAAGATAAAATAATTAACAAGCTTATGAAACTACTTAGGTCCGAAAAGGGAAAGATAATCCTTACCCTGAGGCCTACAGATTTCGAGGGAGAACTTGAAATGGAAGAATTCATAGATAGCTTTTACGAAACCGGTATGTTTAGAAGCTTTGCCTTCAATGATATAGAAAATTTTTTAAGAAGGGGACAGAATGCGATTAAGAAATAAACCTCTGCATATAAAAGAGATAGATGAATTTTCAGAGAAGAGAAAATTTAACATAGGAAAGTTTATTTATTTGTTATTTCTTGTAACTGTTGTAGCTTTTATTTTCTGGAAATGGGGAAAAGGCTTTCTCTATATAAAGGGACGTGGGCAGATAAAAATATCAAGGTTGAATGTTCAGGAAATAACAGATATACGATTGTTAAAAATAAAAGTTAAGGAAGGCAGTAAGGTAAGTAAAGGCGAGATACTTTTTACCTTTACCAGATACCCTGGATTTACTACCTCTGGAAAAATTTATGGAGGGGAAATTCTAAATAGAACAAAAGAATACATGAAACTCAAAGAAGAGATGAGAAAAACAAACTATGAGCTGAAAAAGAAATTAAAGGAAAGGAATTTTATTTCAAAAGAGATTAAAGAAAGAGTTAAAAAACAGGAAAAAGCAAGAAAACTCCTTCTTCTCAGAATAGGGACAGCAGATGAAGTTGAGAGAATCAGTCAGGAGATCAAGAAACTAACCCATCAGAAAAATCTCATAAATGAAGAGATAAAATACCTCCAAAATCAGTTTCAAAATTTAAGACAGCTAATTTATTCAAATTCCCATAAACTTGAAATACATTTCGGATGGAAAAATTTTCCAGACTATTCAGAGATAGTATTCAAGGGAAATAGAGATTTTGAATATGAGCTTACAGAATTCAAAAATAAGATAGAATTGGAGGTGAAAGATAAGGTCTCAGATTTCATTCCAGAGCAAATAGTGAGAAATGGTCTAATACAAAGTATAAACTTCATCAAAGATAGAAATATCATATCCATTGTTTTTTTAAAAAATGTAAAAATAAGGTTTTGTTCTTCATTTTTATTCCCACCCAAGCTTATAGTGCAAATATCGGAAGAGAGATCAGAAAAGATCTCCCCTACGAGAAAAAAGATCTCCTGTAAGAAGACTTACGGGGAAGTGTTTCGTTCTCCATTTTCAGGGATGGTAACCCGTATATACTTTAATAATTACGAAGTAGCGCTCAAAGGAGAAAAAATCATGACTATTTTTCAACCAGGAGAAATTCACATCAAAGGTTTTTTTGAACAGCCGGATTTGAAATACCTGAAGACAGGAGACAACGTCATCATAGAGTTTCCTGACTCATCAAAATATGAGGGTAAAATTTCCAGACTGTATTATGCTTCTCTTCCACTTCCCCCGGAATTTCAGAAGAAATATGAGCCTATTCACAGGAGTATAGTGGCTGATATTGTTCCCCTGAACCCCAATTTAATGAGAGATAAGGAAGTTGAAAAGATGAGTGTAACCCTATGGGTGAAGAAAAATTTATTCAGGAAAGAAAAATGATTGCTCTTGTAACAAACAACGATGATCTAAAATTAAATAATATCATTGAGGAAATAAAGATAGTAAAAATACCGGACCCTGCTGATCTCCACGTAGAATTGATTGAACCTTATGAGGGTGTTATTGTAGATGCTCGCAATATCCGTTATGCTCTTGAATTTCTGACAAAAATTCGCTCATCAATTACATCAGTGAAACTATATTTGAAACCTGTATTTTTGTATTCTGACTCCTCTATAGCTGATAAATATCTTATGGAGATTTCAGATGGACAGGTAGATTCAAGAAACATTGTGGATGTTTTACCTATAACCAAGCGAATATTGGAAAAAATTAGAAATTTTCAGAATTTTCAGGGAAATCGTCTTGACTATTTGATAGCTTTAAAAACCTTACAATTCATGGTTTCAAGAAATGTGGATTTAAATCCCGTAGTGATGCCGAAATCAAAATTTGGTTATGTTTATCCTCTGATAACTGTGAACTTTCCAGAGAGAGATGACGCACGTATGTTTGAGATAATTGATTTTATAGAAAAGAGGAATCTTGCAGATAGCAGGTTTGTAGATAGGATTCACCTGTGTCCTGACTGCTACTCCTCCTTCATAAATTTCAGGGAAACCTGTCCAAAATGTGGTTCTTCAAATCTTTCTGTGGATGACCTTATTCATCATTTCTCCTGTGGTTATGTAGGACCTGAGAGTAAATTTAAAGTTGAAGACAAACTTATATGTCCAAAATGTGGAAAAACACTCAAGCATATAGGGATGGATTATGACAAACCATCAATAATTTACACCTGCAAAGATTGTAATTACAATTTTCAGGAACCGGAAATAACAGGTTTTTGCTTTTATTGCGGAACTTCATCTCCTGTGGACAATCTTATAAAAAGGGATATTAAATCTTTTCGGGTCTCTCAAGTAACTATCAATTGTGCTATAAATGGGATAATTCTTTCCCTTAGGGATATTATAGCCAGCACAATGAAAGTTTACAGCAACTATGTCTTTAAAGCTATATTGGATCATGAGTACAAAAAGCAGAAAAGATACAACACACAGAGTGTTTTAGTTTATTTACGCTTTAATTTTGAGAGTAAGGATACTCAATTTAAGCAAAATCAGCAGGAAATTATTGTGGAAATAGCCCGAGTTATGAAGGAAACTCTCCGTGATTCTGATGCCATTACTGCTATAGATGATGTTACTTTTGCTATTTTACTCCTGGAAGCTACTTCTGCACAAGCTAAAATTATTATGAGCAGGTTGAAGGGGGAAATAGAGAAATTTATAAAATCAAATTTCCCGCAAAGAGAGCTGAATATAGAAATACAATATCTATCCCTAAAAGAGGCTTTGAATGCAGATTTCTTTAACTCATTGAAATATAATGAATGATTTTCTAAAGTATATTACTGAATTCTCCGATATATTCCTTTTCTGGAAAACAATAGGGTTGTCAAAATTCACAAGATTTTTCTGGTATTTTTTCATTTTTGAGCTACCGAGATATGTGCTTTTTGATTTTGTTGTACTGGTGCTTTTAGGAATAAAAAACATAACTAAAAGGAAAAAACAAAAATATGCAAGGGAATTATTTCTAAAAGAATCTCCTAAATTATCCATAATAGTGCCGGGTAAAGATGAAGGAAAACATATACTAAAACTCGTAACTTCGCTCAGGGAACAAACTTACAAAAACTTTGAAATAATAATCGTTGATGATGGTTCCATTGATGATACACCAGTTATATGCCGCTCTCTACTAAGAAAAGGGGAAATAGACCGCTATTTAAGAAATGAGGTAAGGGGAGGAAAAGCTTCAGCTGCAAATTTCGGCTTAAATTATGCTACTGGGGAATACATAATACACATAGATGCTGATTCTTCCCTTGACAGGGATGCTATAGAAAATATTGTCATTCCATTTTATATGGACAGAAGAATAGGGGCGGTGGCAGGGAATGTAAAAGTCAGGAATTATAGGGAAGGCATACTGCCTGCTCTTCAGGCAATTGAATACCTTAAATCCATCTCCATCGGGCGAAGAATAACTTCTTTTTTCTCTCTATTAAGAATTGTTTCAGGAGCCTTTGGAGCCTTCAGAAGGGATGCGCTAAAAAAGGTAGGGGGATGGGATGTTGGTCCGGGACTCGATGGAGACATTACTGTAAAAATCAGAAAAACAAAACTTAAAGTGTATTTTGAACCAAAGGCAATCTGTTTCACTTCCGTCCCCACAACTTTAAAGGCTCTTACCAAACAAAGAGTTCGCTGGGGGAGATCTCTCATCAGGTTTAGATTTAGAAAACATAGGGATATATTTATGCCAAATGAGAATTTTAACTTTTTCAATCTCCTGAGTTCTTTCGAAAACATTTTTTACAGTTTTTTATTGGATATTAACTGGTTGTTTTACATTGTTGACATTCTTATAAGCTTTCCCCATACTGCTAAATACATAATTCCCATCAATTACCTACTCTACATTTTAAGCAATTTCGCCCAATTTATATTCATCCTTTCTGTGTCTGAAAGGAGAAAAGAAGAGGCTCAATTAGCAATATATTTACCTTTAATGCCTCTTTATATGGGAATTTACATGAGGCTCGTTAGGACCTGGGCATATTTTACAGAAATTTTCTTTAGGTATTCCTACAGAGATCCATGGAATCCCACGAAAGTCTCAAAAAAAGCCAAGGAAATTGGAATTTAATAGAGATGTATCATGGAGGATGATATGCTTAAAATGAGAACTATCATGGTTATATTTATTGCTCTTCACTCTTTTCTTTATGGAGGGACAAAAATAAGAGGGGTGGCAATTTTTAATCCGGGGAATCGCCCGGAAGTTGTGGACCTAAAACCAAACATATATGGAGCTGAGCAGGCTGTAAGAGTAGCAGGCTTGCCTTACATAATCACAAAAAAAATGGAGCAGGCCTCTTCTTATTCTATGATGCTTATCTGTGTACCTGTAAATCAGGGCACCCTCTCCAGCAAAGAAAAAAACACCTTAATAGAATATGTCCGAAACGGGGGGATACTTCTTTCTCCCTATATTACTGATGAGACTTTATTCTTTATCGCAGGGATAAGCGGTACCCTTGCAAAAAACACCAGAATGAGAATCAGCTGGAATATGCAAAGCAAAGACCCATCTTTGAAATGGTTCGATGACCCAATGGAAAAAACCATAAGTATAGGGAACAAAAAATACTCTTATTCTTTTGAAACCTTTTCTTTCTATCTAAACGGTGCATTCCCTCTGGCATTTTTTGATGACAAAACAGTTGCTGTAACCGGCTATGAATATGGAAAGGGATATACTTATCTTCTGGGCTTTCAATTCAAAGATTTCATAACAAGAGGGTTTCTTGGTAAGTCTGACGCCAGCAGAACTTATTCAAACGGATTTGAACCCTCTGCTGATACGATTATGTTATTTATAAGAGCGCTTTTCGGAAAGCATATAAAATATTCATCATGGAAAAAAACAAGCCCTTTTCTAAGCAAAGCAACCTTTATAATGACCCATGACCTATGCGCCAAATCCTGTGTAGAAAAGATGGAGGATTTCGCAGATATGGAATATGAATATGGTATAACCGCAGACTACGATGTTACAACTGCGTACAGGAGATACGATAATAGAGATTTCGGAGGCTTCTATGATGAAGAGGAAATTTCTACATTGAAAAGAATTCTCAATAAAAACCACAGGATGACAAGCCATTCCGTAAACCACTTCCCTGATTTTGATACATTTCCTGAAGGAAAACCTGGAAATACGAAGGAAAATTACAAGCCTACCTATGACGGTAAAAGGACACACGGTGGAACAGTCTTTGGGGAAGTAGAGCTTTCAAAAAAACTCATAGACCATGATGTGGGAGTGAATGTCAGAACATTCCGATCAGGTCACCTGATATTCAATGATAAACTCTACAATGTCCTTGAAGCTGCAGGCTATTCTTATGATTCAACAAGAAGTGCGAATGAAATGCTTACGAATTTTCCATTCCCTGGCATAAAAGACAGAACTTACGATGGAGAAATTTCCACAATATATGAAATACCGATGACAATTTCAGATGTAATCGAAGGTTTTTCTTCTGCGAATTATAAAGAAATAGCAGACTTATGGCTTGATATAACATTAAGGAATGCGAAAAATTATGCGCCTACCATTTTACTCATTCATCCTAACAGAGATTTTAAAAAAATGGCAGAAGAAAGACTGCTGAAAAACCTTCCGTCTTTTATCAATATTACCAATATAGACTACTTTGGGGATTTCTGGAGAAAAAGAGACTTATTTTCATTTTCAACAGAGCTTACAGAAAACTCGCTAAAGATAATAATCCATGATAAATCCTTTCCTATAGATACATCCCAGAGTATAATCGTAGAAAACGGGAAAAACCTATCCTCTATAAAAGTTGTAAGAAGCTCAGGAGAGCCAGTTCCATTTATCAAAACCAGCTGGGGGGAAAATGATATACTGATTCACTGGGGACTCAGGCTGAAGACCGAAAGAAATGAAGAACATGCATGGAGCATAAGCAAACTTGTAGGAAGACTTGTCATATTCTTAACGGGAACACCGGAAGGTACCTATTCTAAATTTATTGTTTACAGGAAAATAAACAATGAAGAATATAAGCCAATCCACTATTTTTATCCCCAGAATTTTTCCAATGGAAAATACCTATTCTACGACGAAGAAATAGAGGACGGAAGAGTCCACACTTATAAGATAGGCATAGTAGATTCAAAAGGCAGGGTATTTGCATTCTCCAATGAACGAACAATTTAAGGTAGAGAGAAATGAATAAGTTATACTATAGTATATTTTTACTTTTATTATTCCCAGTGTTCCTGAGAGCTGGATTTATGTTGTCATTTTCAGGAAACTACATATTGCCAAGGGATCCGAATTTCAAAAAGATTTATGGGAAAGGGATGCTTTACAGAGAAATAAAACTGTCCTACACCTTTTACGAAGATTATTATGTTTGGGGAAGTTATGGAGTTGGGGGAAAAACCGGAGAAACTCAACCCTATTTCCATATGAAAACCAGTATAAGCCAAAATTATTACAGTGGAGGGCTGGGGTTTTCAGAGGACTTCGCTAAAAACTTTGGATACAAATTGGAGTTAGGCTTTGCCGCTATAAAATACAGGGAAAAAGCCTTCGGAACAGAATCACAAGGTGGAGGTCTGGGGTTTAGAGTGGAAACAGGACTGGTATATAAAT
>JALXDT010000013.1 GCA_027070475.1 Candidatus Aminicenantota bacterium
CAATAACACCACTTCTCTTTGATGGATCATGCGTTCCATATACTGTAAAAGATTCTTTCTGCATTCGATTAATCGCATACTCAATCAGCTCAACTTCATGCTTTCTTATCTCTTCAAATCCTATGGATTCAATATATTCACAGGCGCTTGCAAGCCCAACTATTCCAGAGACATTCGGCGTTCCAACCTCAAAAAGCTTTTCGTTATAACCACCTAACATACCACCACCAACTTGATAAGGCCTCATTTGTATTAACCTATCCCTATTTATCCATAAAACCCCCGTCCCCATTGGACCATACATTTTATGCCCACTAAAATATAGAAAATCAACACCCATTTTATTAACATTAATGGGCAACTTACCAATTGCTTGTGAAGCATCAACGATAATAACAGGGTATTGTGTGCGATCATTTTTCTCATCACCCTTTAACTGCTTATTCTCTATTATTCTTTTCTTAACATCACTCATTATTCTTAAATATGGTATTGAATTCTCATTATCAAAAACAACAAGTTCTTTAAACCAGTTTTCCTTTTTACTTTTATCATAAACCATCATCCATACTCTTCCTGACCATGTATCTAATAGTAATATTTCACCTTTATGAGGAACCAACTTATACCTCCCTGTATAATCAAGCATTGGAGAATTGGCACCCTTTAAAGGAAAAGCCAGAAGCAAAATAAAAGAAAAGAATAGTAAAAGTAATATCAGATAACCTCTTTTTTTCATTTTACACCTCTCTTTTTAATTTTATTATAACAAGAGTTCCTTCTCCTTCCCAGGAAACTATCTTAATTTTTCCTCCCATCTTTTCTATCATCTCTTTAGCAATGCTAAGGCCAAGACCACTTCCTTTTTTTGTTGTAAAACCGGATTTAAAAATATCTTCTATTTTATCACTCTTAATACCTTTTCCATAATCTCTAATTCTAATTTCAGCAAAATCCCCATTGTACAATACTTCTATATCTATTTTTTTCTCATTTTCAAGAGCTTCAATGGCATTTATAATAATATTTTTTATTGCTGTTTCAAGAAATGCTTCATTGGCAATAGCAACTATTTTATCTCCTTTGACAGAGAACTTTACTCCACTTCCTTTAAACAACAAGATAGTTCTCTCAAGAAAATTTAATAAATCTATTTTATTTAATGGTGGGGTTCCGGCTCGGGAAAAATTTAAAAAGTCTTTTACAACTCTCTCCAATGTTTCTATCTCCTTTTTTGTGGACTTCATTATCTTATCAAAACTCCTATTAAACTCTTCTGGATCTTCTCGTCTAATATTAAAAAGATATTCAATATTCAACTTTATTGGGGTTAAAGGATTCTTAATTTCATGGGCAACTTTTCTTGCTACCTTCAAAAGAGCCTCTTTTTCAGTTAATTCCTTTATTTTTTCTCTCTGAATTTTCATATTGTTAACCATTTTATTAAAACTTATTATCAATTCCCCAATTTCCCCTGAATCCTCATCTTGAATTATTTCAAGTTTTTCCTCCTTAACCTTGTTTAAACCTTCTATAATTTTATTAACTCCTCGGTTATATTTTTTTATCAATATTTGAGTAAAAGAAAGGATTAAAATAGTGAAAAATAGTGTATAAAAGATCAGGTGATTGGTAAAGAGTATAAAAGCAAGATTCTGTTCCCTTTTTAAGTCAAAAAATATTGAGAAGATCTTCTCTTTTATTCTGTAAAAGAAAACCAATTTTTCTCTCTTCTTAACAAAAATCCTATTCCCTCCACTTTTAAAGGCTGAATAAACCGAATATGGAAGGTAAAAGAAATCCCTATCTAAAAATCCATTAAAAAATTCTATTCTATCCTTTGAATATATTGCAACAGCTCTTTCGGTACTTTTATAGATAAAATATGATATCTCTTCAGGGGAGAAATCTTCATTTGAAAAAATGTTGGAAATTTTCTCCACACTCATTGCATGATTTTCCCACTCTTTTAGTTTAAACAAATATTGATAATTTTTAAAATAATTTGATAGAGATAATTCAAGAATTAACACTATAAACATTGGCAGCATTATGGTTAGAAAATTGATCTTAAAGCTAAGGGAACCAAGCCTTTCTCTTTTTAAAAAAAGAATAAATATTAAAATGGATATTATTACAAAAAAGTTTATCTTTAACCAATCCACAGTTTTAAAATAAATGTCTCTATATGGGAAAGATAAAAAGTATTGTTTAGAATCAATATTAAAGAAAATACCTCTATATAGGAAGTTCTCCTTTCTAACCACAAAATATTGCCCATTCCTTTTTATCCTTTTTAGAGGAGAATATATACTACTTTTTAAAAGAAATATATTTCTAAAACCATTCTTTCTTAAATAAAAAAGGGCATCTTCATAAAAATTCTGAGGGTAAAAAACAATTACTTTGTATTTTTTATTTTCATTTTTAAAATCCCTTATAAAAAGATTTACAGACAGTTTTATCCCTTTTAAAATTGTTTCGGTGGTAAAGTGTTGCCAGGTTTTATAATTGCCTTTCAATATTTTTAGAGGAAACTTTGGTAATGGATTAGAGAGAGAAAAATAGCTTACTACCTGATCACCAGCTACAACAGCAATAGAGGGCAACTCCCTATTCTTTATTCTATAGAGAAAATATTTATCAAAAATTCCTCCAGCAATTTTGCTTTCATCATATCTTTTCATAAAAAAGTTAAAAGCTTTACTGTTTATATT
>JALXDT010000014.1 GCA_027070475.1 Candidatus Aminicenantota bacterium
AAAGAGAGAGAGTATTTTTCAAGAATAGGTATATCGGTAAAAAAAGGACTCGTAAACTCTGTAAAAAGAAACAGGATAAGAAGATTGTTTAAGGAAGCTTTTAGAAAAAATAAAAGAAAATTTAAAAAGCCCCTTGACCTTTTCATAATAGTTAAAAAAGATTTAAGTGAGAAGAGCTATTTTGAAGTGGAAAAAGCTTTTCTTAATGTATTGGAAAAGGAAAAATTTTTGCAATGATAAAAAAATTACAAATCTTGCTTATAAAATTTTATAAGCTTTTTATTTCCCCCCTACTCGGACAGAGATGCAGGTTTTATCCCACCTGTTCAAGTTATTATATTGAAGCTCTTGAAAAGCATGGATTTTTTTATGGAAATTATCTGGGAATAAAAAGGGTTTTAAGGTGTCACCCATTAAATCCGGGAGGTTTTGATCCTGTACCGGAGCCGAAAAAGAAGGAGAAAAAATGGAAAGAAATTTAACAATTGCAATTATCTTAACAATTATATTTTTGTTCTTTTACCAGCAGTTTGTTGTAAAAAAGTACACGCCTCAAAAACCTGTAGAAAAGGTTGAAAAAATTGACCTGAAAATGAAGAAGGAAAAGCCAAAAGAAGAAGCAAAAACAGAATCCAAAAAAGAAATTACTGAAAAAATAAGTTCTCAGAAAGATATTGTATCTGAAGATATAATTGAGGCAAAAGAGGAGAAAATAGAGAAAATTGAAACAGAGCTTTTTACAGCAGAGTTTTCAAACAGGGGAGCATCTCTTGTAAGCTTTAAATTGAAAAAACATCTTGGCTCTGATAAAAAACCCCTTGAACTTGTATCCGATATATCAAGGAAGGATAATATTTACCCTTTTATGGTGACAGGAGAGGGAGAAAAAGTGTTTAACAAGGCTCTCTTTACCGTTAAAAGAGAAGAAGGCAAAAATAGCATAGTTTTGACTTTTGAATACAATAATGGAAATGGAGATTATGCTAAAAAGGTATTCACAATAAAGAAAAAGAATACATATAAGATAGGGGTTAAAACAGAGTTCAGGATTAATGGTTTGGAGAAAAAACCTTATTTAATCTGGGGACCCGGTTTAGGTGAAATCCAACAGGAGGATAAAGAAAAGGCAACCTTTGAGTTTAATCAGAAGATAGGATATCTGGTAGGGGGAAAGGTAAAAAAATTGGATATAAAGAAGATAGAGAAAGAGAAATCTATTATCTCTGATAAATGGGTTGACCTTGATATAAAATACTTTGCAGTGGTCTTTTTTTCGGAAGGGCAGGAGATAAAAGCCAAAGTTTTTATAATAGATACTCAAAATAAGATAAAAAATCTGAGAAAGTATGCGATCCTTGCATCCAATGATGTTTCATATGTTTATATAGGTCCGAAAGAGTATACAAGATTGAAAAAGCTCGGCCATTCAGTTGAAAATATAATAGAATACGGGTTTTTCGGCTTTATAGCAAAGATACTTTTATATCTTTTATTATATGCTTACAAGCTTTTTCCAAACTATGGTGTTGCTATAATTTTGGTAACCCTGTTTCTGAAATTAATACTCCTTCCTTTAACATATTCAAGCTCAATCTCCATGGCTAAAATGCAGGAACTTCAACCTCAGATAAAAAAGATTCAGGCAAAGTATAAAAAATTCCCCAAGAAGGATCTTGAAGCAAGAAAACGAATGAATGAAGAGATAATGGCTCTCTATAAGGAAAAGAAAGTAAATCCTGCCGGAGGTTGTTTGCCTCTTTTAATTCAGCTGCCTTTTCTATGGGGTTTCTACAGATTACTCTGGGTTGGAATTGAAATCAGACATCAACCCTTTATTCTCTGGTTAACAGATCTTTCGCAAAAGGACCCCTACTATATTTTGCCTATATTAATGGGATTATCTCAAATTGTAATTCAAAAGATGACTCCATCTTCCGGAAGCGAGAAGAGTCAAAAGTACATGAGTTATGGAATGGCTTTCTTTTTCACATTCCTTTTTGCAAATTTCCCGAGTGGTTTGGTTTTATACTGGTTGACAAATAATGTTTTACAAGCAGGGCAGCAATACTTTGTTAATAAAGCATTAAAAAAGAAAAATATTGTTGTGGGAAAAAAGAGTAAAAAAGGAAAAAAATGATAGAGATAGAGGCTAAAAATATTGATCTTGCTATAAAGAAAGCTGAAAAGGCTCTTGGTCTGAGTAGAAAATACATTAAGTATGAAATAGATACAGAAAAGAGCTCTCTTTTTTCTCAAAAGGAAAAGAAGATTGTAATAAAAGCCTTTCCAAACAAAGAATATTATGATGAAGAGCTAACCCCGTTTTTGGAGGAATTTAAAAGAAAAACCTATTTTAGGATAATGTTTAAATTTGAGCAAAAAGAGGAAAAGATAAAGGATGTAATAATTAAAGGAAAAGATGTAAAGTGGTTTGAAAAGAATGATGGAGAGCTTTTAATAGCTTTTCAATATCTTTTGAATAAGATAATAGGAGAAAGAATAGGGGCTGTGATCAGGGTAGAAACAGAAAACAATTTCAGAAAAAGAAAAGAGGAAAAAATCAAAAAACTTATTGAAAGAGCTGAAAAAGAGCTTAAAGAGAATGAAGATTTTTTAACAGATAAATTAAATCCATATGATAGGAAATATTTACATATCTTAGCTTCAGAGAAGGGTTTAACAACAGAGAGTATAGGAGATGGTTACTATAAAAGAGTGAAGATAAGAAAAAATGTCTCTTAGTGAACAGGACACTATTGTTGCACTATCAACACCCCCCGGAATGTCAGCTATTGCGGTAATAAGGTTAACGGGGGAGAATTCATTAGAGAGAATAAAAGAAATATATAGTGGAAAAATTGAAGCAGGAAAAGTAAACCATGGTTTCATAAATTTAGAAAAGGATTTTTCTGATGAAGTTGTTCTACTTTATTTCAAAAAGCCGAATTCATATACTGGTGAGGATTTAATAGAAATTCATACACACGGTAATATGTTAATTGTTGAAAATATCTTAAGGTATTTGTATTCAAAAGGAATAAGAGCAGCACTACCGGGAGAGTTTACAAAAAGAGCTTTTTTGAATGGAAAAATGGATTTGATCCAAGCTGAAGCTCTGGAAATGCTTATAAAGAGCTCAACTTATGATGGAATAAAACTCTCTTTTTCCTATCTTAAAGGAGGGCTTTCAAAAAAGGTTGAAGAGATTAGAGAATCTATTTTGGTTTTACTTTCTCAGATAGAGGCAAACATAGATTTTCCTGATTATGATGTGGAAATTGATTGGAAATCTTTTAATAAAACTGTGAAAAGGATAAAAGAATGGACAATAAAAATATTAAATTCTTCGCATTTTTCAAATTCTCTCTTTGAAGGACAAAATATAATAGTTGCCGGAAAGGCAAATGTTGGAAAATCATCTCTTTTAAATGCTTTTGTTCAGGAAGAGAGGGCTCTTGTAAGTGAATACCCGGGAACAACAAGGGATTTTTTAAGAGAAAGAATTGTTTATAGGAACAAAGCTTTTAATGTGATAGATATAGCAGGGATCGAGGAAAGGGAAAACAGGCTTTTGGAGAAAAGGGGCATTGAAAGATCTCTGAAGATTCTGGAGGAAAATGATAATATATTGTTTGTAATAGATGCTTCAGAAGGTGTTGATGAAAGAGATTTTTCTGTTTATGATAAAATAAAAGGGAAAAAAATAATCCTTGTTTTAAATAAAATAGATAAAGGCTCTGTGATAGAAAAGAGAGAAGCAGAAAAACTTTTTCCGGAGGTTCTGGATATTATTGAAATTTCTGCAAAGTTTGAAAAAAATATAGATGAGTTGTTAGATAAAATGATATTTTATTATTCTAATGAAAAAAATAAAAGCGATTTTATTGCTATGACAGAAAGGCAGAAGGAACTATTTTACAGATTAAAAGATGAAGCTGAAAGAGTTTTGGAAAAGAAAAAATTAAACTATGAAGAGGAAATTTTGGCAGAGCATGTTAGGGAGATGAAAAGAATAGTTGAAAAACTAACAGGAAAGATTTATGATGAAGATATTCTTGAAAAAATATTTTCAAGTTTTTGTATAGGAAAATGATTATAAAGGAAACAGATGTGGTTGTTGTAGGAGCCGGGCATGCAGGAATAGAGGCTTCCTATGCAGCTCAAAAAATAGGAGCAAAAACAGTTTTAATAACTATGAATCTTGAGACAATAGGCCAGATGTCATGTAATCCTGCAATAGGAGGGCAGGCGAAGGGACAGGTTGTGAAAGAAATAGATGCAATGGGTGGAGTTATGGGTTTTATGGCTGATAGGGCCGGAATTCACTTTAAAATATTAAATAGCAGCAAAGGAGTTGCGGTTAGAGCTCCAAGAGCACAGGAAGATAAGGCTCTTTACAGAAGTTTGATGAAAAGTTTTCTTGAAAAACAGGAGAACCTTGAAATATATCAGGGGATTGTAACAGGGATTGAAATAAAGGATGGAAAGGTTTTTGGTGTCAGATTAAAAGATGATTCAATAATTAAGGCAAAAGCTGTTATTTTAACAACAGGGACTTTTTTAAATGGATTAATCCATATAGGAATGAAGTCCTACCCTTCGGGAAGGGCAAATGAACCTGCCTCAACAGAGCTTTCGGAAAACCTTAAAAATTTAGGTTTTGAAATTATAAGATTAAAGACAGGAACTCCAATGAGATTGAAAAAGGATTCCATAGATTGGGAAAAGTTTGAAAAGCAACCGGGAGACAGAAAACCAAGACCTTTTTCTTGGAGGACAGAGAAGGTAAGAAATAAAATAATTTGTTACATTGGAAGGACAAATAAAAAGGTTCATGAAATAATACAGAGGAATTTAACCCTTGCTCCTCTATATGCAGGTAAAATAGAGGGAATCGGGATAAGGTATTGTCCTTCAATTGAAGATAAGATAGTGAAATTCAAAGATAAGGAAAGCCATGTGTTTTATCTGGAACCAGAGGGGATAAACACAGAAGAAATTTATGTAAACGGACTTTCAACATCTTTGCCTGTTGAAATACAAAGAAAGATGCTTGAATCAATTCCCGGACTTGAGGAATCTATTATTATGAGGCCTGCCTATGCCATTGAATATGATGCAATAAAACCGCATCAGATAAAGGAAACTCTTGAGACAAGACTGTATGAAGGGCTTTATACTGCAGGACAGATAAATGGAACTTCAGGCTATGAGGAGGCAGCAGGGCAAGGTCTTGTAGCAGGAATAAATGCAGCTTTGAAAGTTTTAGGGAAGAAGCCTTTTATTTTAAGCAGAAGGGATTCTTTAATAGGTGTTATGATAGATGATTTAATAACAAGGTCTATTGATGAACCATACAGATTGTTTACCTCAAGAGCAGAGTACAGGCTCTTGTTAAGGGCTGACAATGCAAAGCAGAGATTGAGTCAAAAAGCTTTTTCTGTTGGTATGCTCGATGAGGATGAATATAGGGAGATTCAAGAAAGAATTGAAACAGCTGAAAAATTGGTTTTATTTTTAAACAAGGAGAAATTTAAGTATAAGGGAAGGAGAATAACCTATTCAAAGTATCTAAAAATGCCTAAAGCCACTTTCGAAAAAGTAAAAAGAGCTTTCAAAGAGAAATTTAAAGATTTGCGAGAGGATGAAAGAGATTTTGTGGAAGCTGAACTTAAATATGAAGGATATATAAAAAAGATGCTGAACGAGGTTGAAAGAATAGAAAAGGAAGAAAATACAAAAATTCCAGAGTCTTTTGACATAGAAGAGGTTAATGGAATCTCAATAGAAATAAGGGAAAAAGTAAAAAAGTATAAACCGAAAAAAATAGGAGATTTAAAGAAAATACCGGGGATAACACCTGCAGCTGTATCTCTGATTTTACTCCATATCAAGAGAAAAGGATGAGAGAAAAAATAGAGGAGATAGTAAAAGAGGAGCAAAGAAAGGAGCTTTTTTATCAATACTATGAGTTGATAAAAGAATGGTCATCAAAAATAAACCTGGTTTCAAGAAAAGATATTGAAGGAAACTTCTTAAATTTGTTAAAGACATCGGTGTTTTTATATAAAAGGTTAGCCGAATATGAGTCCTTTGTAGACATAGGGGCTGGAGCAGGTTTTCCTTCTGTGCCTGGACAAATACTTTTTCCTGAAAAAAGGTTTGTTTTAGTTGAGCCGAGTAAAAGATTTTATTTTTTAAAGGAAGTTATAAAAAAGCTGAGCTTAAAAAACACAGAGGTTGTAAAGAAAAGTTTTTTGGAATTTTTTTCAAAAAAAAACAGAGAAAACTATGATATAGTGGTTTCTTGGGGGGTTAGAAATAAGATAGCTATGTTGAAGAGGGGTAGAAATTTTGTTAAGATAGGGTATGTCTTTGTTACAGGACCAAAGGAGATAGAAAAAATGATAACATTAAATTTAAAATATGATTTTCATGCTGAAAAAGTAGAGGGTAAAGACAGGTTGTACCTTGTTTTTGCAAAAAAAGTTCCACGTGGAACATAAGATGAGTAGAATTATAGTTGTTGCCAATCAGAAGGGAGGTGTTGGTAAGACTACAACAGTGATAAATCTTGGAGCAGCTATCTCCCTGGCAGAAAAAAAGGTCCTTATTTTAGATATGGACCCTCAAAAAAACAGCACTTCAGGAATAGGTGCAGAGCTGGAGGAAGGCAAGTCGATCTATAATGTTCTGATGGGTCTTTCATCTATAAGTGATAATCTTGTGGGAACCGAGCTTCCCTATCTTTACCTTGTTCCCTCTTCAGATGAGATGCAGGGTTTTGAAGTTGAGGTCGTTGAAAAGAAAAACAAAGCTTTTCTTTTGAAGGAAGCAATAAAAAAGGAAAAGGATAACTTTGATTATATTCTTATTGATACTCCTCCATCTTTAAGTTTTATAACTGTTAATTCTCTTGTTGCTGCAGAGGAGGTGTTGATTCCTCTTCAAGCAGAATACTATGCCCTCGAAGGTCTTTCACAGCTTTTAAAAACAATAAAAGAGGTTCAAAAGGTCTATAATCCTGACCTTGAAATATTAGGGGTTGTAATTACAATGTTTGATGAAAGGACAAATCTTTCAAAACAGGTGGAAGAGGATGCAAGGTCCTTTTTCGGAGAAAAGGTTTTTCGTACAAGAATACCAAGAAATGTAAAGCTGTCTGAAGCTCCAAGTTTTGGAAAACCCATTTTTCTTTATGATATTAAATCAAAAGGAGCTATTTCTTATTTAAATTTAGCTAAGGAGATTATAAGTGCCTAAAAAAAGAGCTTTGGGGAAAGGTTTGAAAGCATTGATTGAGGATGATTCTCTTTTAAAAAAGGAAAGGTTTGCTTTAATAGATATTGACAGAATAAAGGAGAATCCTCTTCAACCAAGGAAGATTTTTGATGAGGACAAATTAAAAGAGTTGGCTTTATCGATTAAAGAAAAAGGTGTCTTACAACCAGTTGTTGTTGTTAAAAGCAAGGATGATTTTATCCTTGTTGTAGGTGAAAGAAGGTTAAGGGCATCAAAATTAGCAGGGTTGAAAAAAATTCCTGCAATAATAAGGGAGTTTAGTGAAAAGGATCTTTTGATTAATGCTGTTCTTGAAAATATTCAGAGAGAGGATTTAAACCCTCTTGAAATTTCAGATGCTCTTTTTGAGATGAATAAAAAAATGAACATGAAACAGGAAGAAATAGGCAAACTTTTAGGTATAGATAGAGCGACTGTTTCCAATTTTATAAGACTTCAAAATTTAGGAAGCTTTGCAAAAAAGGCTCTATCTGAGGGGAAGATTTCTCTTGGGCATGCAAAGGTTCTTCTTCAATTAAGTGATAAAGAAAAAGAAGATGCTCTTGTCAGGGAGATAATAAAAAAGGATTTAAGTGTGAGAGCTCTTGAAAATGAGCTGAAAAGGGTAAAAAAGATAAAGGGAAAAAGGAAAGAAGAAGATTTATATTTTAAGGCTTTAGAAGATGAACTAAAATCTCATACGGGTTTATCTGTGAAGATAAAGAAAAAAAGTAGAGGAGGAGAGATAGTTTTTAAGTTTAAAACAGATAAAGATTTAGTTAATTTTGTAAATAAATTAAAGGAGTGAAAAAATGCCGAAAAATATTGGAAATGAGAGGTTGTCCGGTTTTTTGGACAAAGACACATCTTTTGTCGGTGAAATAAGATTTAACAATACTCTTAGAATTGATGGAACTTTTGAAGGGAAAATTATGTCCTCTTCTACTCTTCAAATAGGTGAAACAGGAAGGGTCAAGGCAGACATAGAAATAGGGGTAATTTCTATAAATGGTTATGTTGAGGGAACGATTAAAGCAAAAACAAAGGTTGAAATTTTTAGCAAAGGGAAAGTGTCTGGTACAATTATTACTCCAAAGCTTATGATTGAAGAGGGAGCATATTTTCAGGGTGAATGTAAAATGGAAGATGGTAAAAAGCCAGAGCTTAAACCCAGTGTTCCCACTCTTGAAGAAAAAAAAGAGGAAATAAAAAATAAATAGTTTGTTTTAATATGAATGTTGCTATTATAATTCCGGCTAGGTTAAAATCAACAAGATTGGAAAAAAAACTATTAATTAGAGTAAAAGATAAGAGCATTCTTGAATATACTTTCTTAAATGCAAAAAAGGTAAAAGGCTCCACTGTTATTATTGCTACTGATTCAAAGGAGATTGTTGAAGAGGCGGAAAAATTTGGGGCTAAAGCTGTCCTTACCCCCGCTAATTTAAGTTCTGGGACAGAGAGAGTTCTTTATATTGCAGAAAAACTCAAAAAAAACTATGATGCTATTGTTAATCTACAGGCAGACGAACCTCTTCTCAAGCCTGAATATATAGAGAGAGCAATTAATATTATAGTTGAGGAAAATTATTTGGTATCCTCTCTATTTTTTAGGAATTCAAGTTATGAAGATTTTATAAATCCTAATAATGTAAAAGTAGTTCTTGATAATGAGTTGAATGCTCTCTATTTTTCAAGAGCACCGATCCCTTTTCAGGAGAAAGATAATTTTGCTTTTTTCTGGCAGCATGTGGGAATTTACTGTTTTAAACCGGCTTTTTTAGAGGTTTTTGCTTCATTAAAAAGCTCTCTTGGTAATTATGAAAAGTTGGAACAATTGAGAATAATAGAGAATGGATATAAAATAAAAATGGCACCCATTGATGAGCCAACAATAGGAATAGACACAAAGGAAGACCTTGATAAATTTAATAAATATTTAGAGGAGAAAAAATGGCAAAATTCATCTTTGTAACAGGGGGTGTGCTTTCCTCTTTGGGAAAAGGAGTTGCTTCAGCTTCCATTGGAAGGCTTTTAAAAGCTCACGGTCTTAAAATAACAAATCAAAAGCTCGATCCATATTTGAATGTGGATCCGGGGACAATGAGCCCATATCAGCATGGGGAGGTTTTTGTGACCTATGATGGAGCTGAAACAGATCTGGATCTGGGACATTATGAAAGATTCACAGGCAATCTTACTTCCCAGAAGAGCAATTGGACTGCAGGCAGAATCTATTATGAAATTATTACAAAGGAAAGAAGGGGAGATTATCTTGGAAAAACTGTTCAAGTAATTCCCCATGTGACAAATATGATTAGAAGGGCTATATATTCGGTTGAAAATGATAATGATGTTGTTATTGTTGAGATTGGTGGAACGGTGGGGGATATTGAAGGACTCCCTTTTCTTGAAGCTATAAGACAGATTAGGCAGGAGAGGGGAAAAGAAAATACTCTTTTTATTCATTTGACCTTGGTGCCATATATAAAGGCTTCGGGAGAGTTGAAAACAAAACCCACACAGCACAGTGTAAAAGAACTTAGGGAAATCGGAATTCAACCTGATATTCTTCTTTGTAGAACAGACAGATTCCTGCCTAAAGAAATAAAGGAAAAAATAGCTTTATTCACCAATGTTTCATATGATGCTGTTATTACAGCAAAGGATGTTGATGAAATTTATGAAATTCCTTTAATCTTTAAAAGAGAGGGCTTGGATAAGAAAATATTAGAATTGCTTAACCTTAAAAGTAAAGGTTTTAATATAAAAGAGTGGCAGAAAATAGTCAGAAAATTAAAAAAACCCAAGGATGAAGTTTTGATTTATATCGTGGGCAAATATGTGGAGTATAAGGATTCATATAAAAGCCTGACAGAAGCACTAAAGCACGGAGGTATTCCTTCAAATTTGAAGGTAAATCTTGTCTGGATAGAAGCGGAGGATCTTGAAGTTAAGGAGGATTCCATAAATATTTTAAAAAATGCTGATGGTATTCTCGTACCGGGAGGTTTTGGCAAGAGAGGAATTGAGGGAATGATAAGAGCTATCCGCTATGCAAGGGAAAACAATATTCCATATTTAGGACTTTGCCTTGGAATGCAAACAGCTGTTATAGAATTTGCAAGAAATGTCGCAGGTCTTGAAAAAGCAAACTCTGCAGAATTTGACCGAAGAGCTCCCCATAAAGTTTTTCTCAAGTTAAAAGAATTGAAAAATGTAAAAGACTTGGGTGGAACTATGCGTTTAGGAGATTATCTTTGTGTTGTGAAAAAGGATTCTTTTGCCTACAAAGCATATAAAAAAGAGTCTTTTTTTGAGAGACATAGACATAGATATGAATTTAACCCAGAGTATGAAAAACTTCTCGAAGAAAAGGGTCTTTTTATAGCAGGTAAAAATCCTGAGAGAGATCTTGTGGAAATAATAGAACTAAAGAATCATAGATGGTTTTTGGGCTGTCAATTTCATCCTGAGTTTACCTCAAGACCAGATTCTCCGAATCCGCTTTTTGTATCATTCATTAAGGCAGCTTTTGAATATAAAAAGGAAAAAGATGTTTAGAATAAAAGATATTCAAGTCGGAAAAGATTTTTTCTTTATTTTAGGCCCCTGTGTTATAGAAGGTGAAGAGATTTTGATGCAGATAGCAGAGGATTTGAAAAAGATAGCAGAGGAACTTGATATTAAATTTATTTTTAAAGCATCCTTTGATAAAGCGAATCGATCATCAATAGAATCTTACAGAGGGCCGGGGATGGAAAAAGGGCTGAAGATCTTAAATAAAGTTAAAGAGGTGTTTGGCCTTTCCCTGACAACAGATATTCATCTTCCTGAGCAGGCAAAACCTGTATCAGAGGTTGTTGACCTTTTACAGATCCCTGCTTTTCTTTCCAGGCAGACAGATCTTCTCTTAGCTGCGGGTAAGACAGGAAAACCTATAAATGTGAAAAAAGCTCAATTTGCTGCTCCTTGGGATGTTTTTAATATTGCGGAAAAGATAAAATCAACTGGAAACGATAAAATTATTTTTACTGAGAGGGGCTCCTCTTTTGGTTACAATAATCTTGTTGTTGATATTACTTCAATACCTATTATCAGGAAAAATGGTTATCCTGTTGTAATAGATGCAACACACTCTGTTCAAAAACCCGGAGGTTTAGGTAAAAGATCCGGAGGAAACAGGGAGCTTGCTCCCTATATTGCCAAAGCAGGAGTTGCTGCTGGGGCTGATGCAGTTTTTATGGAAGTACACCCTGACCCTGAGAAAGCTCTTTCCGATGGACCAAACTCAATAAAATTATCGGAGTTAAAGGAAATTTTAAAGCAAATATTGAGAGTCAGAGAGGCTATTGTATGAAAAAAATAGGAAAAAAAGTTCTTGAGATTGAAGGGAAGGCTCTTCTTGAACTATCTAAAACATTGGGGGATTCTTTTGACAAAGCTGTCGAAACTATCTTGAATGCAAAGGGAAGAATAATATTAACAGGAATAGGTAAAAGCGGACTGATCGCTCAAAAAATAGCAGCAACTCTCACCTCTACTGGAACCCCTGCTATATTCCTTCATGCAGCTGAGGCTGTACACGGAGAGCTTGGTTCAATTCTGCCAGATGATATTGTTGTAGCTCTCTCATATTCTGGAGAGACAGCGGAGATAAAGAATTTGCTTGAATTTATAAAGAGAAACGGAAATATATTGATCTCACTTACAGGAAACGAAAAATCCACCCTTGCTAAATATTCTGACATTGTTATTCCTGTTAAGATTGAAAAGGAAGCATGCCCCATTGGTCTTGTTCCAACAACATCAACCACAGCTACCCTTGCAATGGGAGATGCAATAGCTGTTGCTCTCATGGAAAGGAAAGGATTTACAAAAGATGATTTTGCATATTTTCATCCAGGAGGAAAGATAGGGAAAAAAATATTAAAGGTAAAACACCTTATGCACACCGGAGACTCTTTACCCCTTGTAAAGGAAGAAGATCCTATGTTAGATGTTGTAAAAATTGTAAGTGAAAAAAAACTTGGAGTTGCCATAGTATTAAATGAGGAAGAAGAATTAACAGGTATAATCACTGATGGGGATATCAGAAGAGCAATTTTAAGATTTGGAAGTATAAAGAAAAAAACAGCAGCTGATTGCATGCACCCCGACCCCATAACTATATCACCCGAAGAAATAAGTGTAAAAGCTCTCAATATTATGGAACAGAAAAAAATCACATCCCTTATAGTTGTCAATAATGATAATAAAGTTTTAGGTTTAATTCATCTCCATGATCTCTGGAGAACACAGATGATCTGATATGAAAAAAGAGCTAAGAGATAAATTCGGAAGAAAGGTAACATATTTAAGGTTATCCATAACGGATAGATGCAATTTTAAATGTTTTTATTGCAAACCCATAAAGGATTTTAAATATATTCCCCATAGTGAAATTCTGAGATATGAAGATATATTGTTTTTAGCGGAGAGTTTAAAGGAGTATGGGGTGGAAAAGATTAGATTAACGGGAGGAGAACCTTTTGTAAGAAAGGGGTTTCTGAATTTTTTGTTTTCCCTGAAAAAAATATTTCCGAAAATTTATATCACAACGAATGGCTATTTTTTGAAAGAGAGTGCCGGGGAATTGAAAAAAATAGGAATTAAGGGTTTAAATGTGAGTCTTGATACATTAAAAAGGGAGCAATTCAAAGAGATAACAAAAGTTGATGCTCTTGACAAAGTTTTAGAAGGGATAGAAGAGGCGATAAAAGAAGGGCTTTCTTTAAAGCTTAATGCTGTTCTTATGAAAAAGAGTAGAGGAGAGATAATTGATTTGATTAAGTTTGCCTCTGAAAGAAAAGTTCCTATAAGGTTTATAGAGCTTATGCCTATAAGTTCACAGGTTAAAAAAGAGTTTTTATCCGAAAATGAAGCAAAGGAAATCATAAAAAAATATTTTTCTCTTATCCCCATTGAAGAAAAATTAGGGATAGGGCCCTCAAGATATTTTAAAGTTCTGGAAAATAATGGAATTATAGGCTTTATATCAGCTCTTACCCATAATTTTTGTGAAACCTGTGATAAGATAAGAATAACCTCTGATGGAAAGTTGAGAGTTTGTCTTGCCCTTGATGATGAGGTTTCAATTAAGGAAGCTGTTTTAAAAAGAGATATGAAAAAACTTATTACTCTGATAAAGAATGCACTTGATAAAAAACCGTTTTCCCATAATATGTCAATATATGATCAGATCACAGGGAAAAATATGTATCAGATAGGAGGATAGATGGATTTTACTCATATAGATAAAAAAGGTAAAGTTAATATGGTGGATATAAGCGGAAAGGAAGAAACTGAGAGGATAGCTATTGCCTTCGGTAAAATTTCTTTTTCCGAAAGCACTGTTAACTTGATAAAAGAGGATAATTTAAAGAAAGGAAATGTTCTTGAAATTGCTAAAATTGGCGGTATTTTCGGAGCTAAAAACACCTCCTCCATAATCCCCTTAACCCATCCGATCCCCATTGAGAAAATAGGAATAGAGTTTGTAGTGAAAGAATCCTCTGTTTTAGCCTTTTCTTTTGCAAAAACACACTATAAAACAGGGATTGAGATGGAAGCTATTTTTTCAGTTTTATCAGCTCTTGCAACTGTCTATGATATGGTTAAAGTTGTTGAAAGGGAGGGAAAGATAGAAAATGTTTTTCTTCTTTATAAAGAGGGCGGAAAAAGCGGTGTTTTCAAAAACCCTGCTCTGGATTTTGATATTGTTAAAGAAGGGGAAAAAAGATATTTTGTTTTTGAAAATAAAAGGCTTTTTGAAATATAAGGAGATAAGATGACAAATGTAAGATTATACTCATACGGAGCTGTTCAAGAGGTAACAGGCTCAAAACATATTCTTGAAGTTGATGGCAAAAAGATTTTAGTTGATTGCGGAATGTTTCAGGGAAGAAGAGAAGAAACTTATAAAAAAAACAAGGAACTACCCTTTGATCCAAAGGAAATATCCGCAGCTTTTTTAACCCATGGGCATTATGACCATTGCGGAAATTTTCCCTCTTTAATCAAAGGAGGCTATGAAGGAGAAATTTACTCAACACCTGCAACCTATGACCTTGCCTCCCTTGTTCTCTATGATAGTGCCCATATTCAAAAAAGAGATGCTGAGTTTATTCAAAAGTTAATAAGAAAGGGTAGAAAAGATTTAAAAGTCTATGGTCCTATTTATGATGAAGAGGATGTTACGAATACTCTTTCACACTTTGTAACATATCCCTATAACAAAAGATTTAAGGTTTTTGACAAAGTTGAAGCAGAGTTTTATGATGCAGGACACATTTTGGGCTCCTCAATGATTCTTTTTAATATTGAGTTAGATGCATATAAGACATTAAAAGTAGGTTTTTCCGGGGATTTGGGAAGAAAAGGGCTTCCCTTTTTAAGAGCTCCTCAAAAACTTCCCGATCTCGATTATTTTATTTTAGAAAGCACTTATGGTAATAGGCTTCATGATGATCTCTCCACTGTGAAGGAGGAGCTTGCGGAGGTAATAAATTCAACTTATCAAAAAAAAGGAAAAATAATAATTCCGGCTTTTGCAATTGAGAGAACCCAGGAGGTCATCTATCATGTTCATGAACTTTTAAATGAGGGAAAAATTCCAAAACTTCCTGTTTTTATTGATAGTCCTATGGCTGTTCATGCAACTTCTATTTTTAAGAGTCATCCGGAATGTTTTGACAGGGAAACTTTTAAAACCTTTTATGATAAACAGGAAAGCCCTTTTGATTTTGAAGGAGTTAAATATATTGTTAATGTTGAGGATAGTAAAAAACTCAATTATCTGAATCAGCCTGCAATTATTATTTCAGCAAGCGGGATGTGCGAACATGGCAGAATAGTTCATCATCTCATGAATAATATTGAAAATCCTAATAATACGGTTTTGATTATTGGCTTTATGGCTGAACATACTCTTGGAAGAAAATTAGCGAACAAAGAACCTGAAGTTAAGATTTTCGGAGAAAAACTTAAAGTTAATGCGAGAATCAAAATCATCAATGCTTTCAGTGCCCATGCTGACTACAATGAGATGAAAGAGTATGTGGGAAATTATGACCTTGAAAAATTGAAAAAAATCTTTCTTGTCCACGGTGAGCCAGATGCGCAGAAGCATCTTGAGAAAGTATTGGAAGAGATGGGAGTTAAAGAGGTAAAAAGAGTTTTTTATAATGAAAAATATAAATTAGCCTGAGGAGTATAAAATGGCGATTTCTTACAAAGATTCTGGAGTAAATATTGATGAGGGAAACAGAGCTGTTGAGCTAATAAAAAGAGTTCTTTCTAAATATAAAAGTAGTGAGCAGATCGGAAAATTCGGGGGAATGTATAAAATTCCTTCAGGCTATAAAAACCCGTATCTGATTTCAAGCTCTGACGGTGTGGGAACAAAGCTGAAAATAGCAATAATGGCAGGTATTTATGATACTGTTGGTCAGGACCTTGTCAACCACTGTGTGGACGATATTCTTGTAATGGGAGCAAAACCGCTCTATTTTCTTGATTATTTTGCAACAGGGAAACTTAAGGCAGAGATAGTTGCCTCTGTTGTTGAAGGGTTTGCAAAAGCCTGTGAAGAAAATAATTGTTCTCTTCTTGGCGGCGAAACAGCTGAAATGCCTGGATTTTATGCAGATGATGATTTTGACATAGCTGGTTTTATAACCGGAATAGTTGAAGAGGAAAAAGTTTTAGATGGTTCAAAGATAAAAGAGGGAGATCTTTTAATTGGTTTTAAATCAACTGGACTTCATACGAATGGCTATTCACTTGCAAGAAAAATCTTTTTTGAAAAACTTAAACTCAAAGTGGTAGACAGCTTTTCGGATACGGGAAAAACTGTGGGTGAAGTTTTATTGGCTGTTCACAAGAGCTATTTTCATGAAATTAATCCGTATTTGGAAAAGGATAAAATAAATGCCCTCTCTCATATCACAGGAGGTGGCTTTTATGAAAATATACCAAGAGTTTTACCCGATATTTTTGATGTTAAGATTAAAGTTAATTGGGAAATCCCTATTCTTTTTGATTTTTTGGTTAAGGAAAGCGGTATAACAATGAGGGAGGCTTTCAGAACCTTTAATATGGGCATTGGTATGATTGCTTTTATTGATAAAGAGGAGTTCACTGTTTTTAAAGAATTAATCGATAAGAAAGAGGCTTTTTTAATCGGTGAAGTTGTTAAGGGAAGTGGTAAAGTTTTAATTGACGGAATAGATTAATTCCATGTATGTTTCAGAATTTAAGGAAAAGACGGATTTTTTTGAAGTTAAGATAGCCAAAGGTCTCAGAAATTATGTTAACAGAAGAACCGAAGGCTTTTCAAAGACATTTTATGAGAAAAGCGGAGATAAAAAGCTTGAAATTATAGAGGAAAGAGATTTAAGAGGTCCCTTTGGCTTCCTTTTTCCGGAAAGAGATAAGGTTGAAGATTTTTTAAAAACTTGGCCTGAGATTACCGCCGTTTTCAGGATAATATCAAGAAACGTTCGAATTCTTTCTCCTTTAGGTGAAGAGGTTGAGAGAGATGATTACCTTGAAACATTTAAGGTTTCCTTAAAGAAAGAGAAACACTATATTGAATCATCCGATTTCAGTTTTGAACCGCACAAAATAGATTTTGAAAAAGTTAAAAAAGAGTTTTCAGAATACAAAAAGGCTTCCGAAGAATCAATAAAACCTGAAAACGGGAAGTATCCTGTGGTTTTCAGAGCTCAGGCTGCAGGACTTTTGGTTCATGAGTTTTTCGGTCATCTTCTTGAAGCTGATATTTCCTCTGAGACAAAATCCCCTTTTGTAAAAGAGAATATAGGCAAAAAAATCATCAATGATAATATATCAATAGAGGATCTTTCCGAGAAACCTGATGATGAAGGCTTTTTTGAAAACAGGGTTGTTCTTATTGAGAAAGGTGTTTTAAAAAATTTTATTTCTGATTTTTCCTTTCATTTAAAACGCTTCGGAAAACCGGGAAGGGGAAGGAGAGAAAGCTTCAGAACATTGCCTTTACCACGTCAAAATCTTATTTTTCTTAAAAGTGAAAAAACAGTTAGTGAAAATGAACTTTTGAAAAAGATAAAGAGAGGCTTTCTTGTTGAAAAGATAAGGTCAGGAATAATGAATTATAAAACTTTTGATTATAAATTCACTGTAACAGCTGCCTATTTTATAGAAGATGGAGAAATTTCCGCTTTTACGGATAATTTTCTGATAAAGGGTAATTTTCTTTCGGATTTTCTTAATCTTTCCGAGTTTTCCTCCTCTGTTTTTTGTAATGGTTTTGAGGGAGTTTGTAAGAAACAGGGGCAGATGGTAAGAATAGGCTATAAGACCCCCTCTTTTCTTTTAGGAAATCTCAAAATCAGATCAATCGTTTGAACCTGACAGGATGTCCAAAACTGCGCCAAGTCCAGTGGATTTACCTCCGCCAGGTTTTGCAGCATAAAGGCCTAACTCCCTTCTAAGTTTTGACAGTGTCATTGATTGAAGAATTACCTTTCCCGGACCTTTTACTGTTGTTAAAAACAAACCTTCTCCACCGAAAAGAGCTGTTTTTATTCCACCTACAAACTCTATGTCATAGCTGACTGTTTCTTCAAAGCCTACCACTGAACCTGTGTCAATTTGCATAGTTTCACCGGGCTGAAGATCAAAAGTAATAAAGTCTCCACCAGCATGAATAAAAACAAGGCCATTTCCTGTGAATTTTTCAAGGATAAAACCCTCTCCTCCGAAAAGGCCGGCACCTATCTTTTTCTGAAATGCAATTGTAAAAGAAACAGATTTTTCAGCGGCAATAAAGGCATCTTTTTGCGCCAAAAAAGCTGTTTTACTTACATCTATGGGCTGGATTCTTCCCGGATAATCTCCTGCGAAACCAACCTCACCCTGAGTTCCTGATGTTAATGTGAAATGCGTTGTAAAGAGTGATTCTCCCGCTATTTTTCTTTTAACAGCTCCCCATATCTTTTCTCCCAAGGAGCCACCCTGCATTTTTGTGTCCATGTTAACATTGTTTGTCTTGTAAACCATCTTTCCCGCTTCAGCATAGACCTCTTCATTGGGTTTTAGAAAAATTCTCAGAACCTGTAAATTGTCTCCTTCAATTTTATAATCCATACTTCCTCCTTAAAATAATTTATTCAATTTTTTTAAAGCTTCCATTTTTTCTCTGTTTCCTATTTTTGCTTTTTTCAAGGCTTTTTCTATTGTTTCAATTGTTTTATCATAATTTTTTCTATCCACAGGATAAGGGGTTCCATCTTTTCCTCCGTGGGCATAGCTAAAAACCACAGGATCCTCAAAGCTCGGCTTTTCTCCGTAAATAATTGCTGAAGCAAGAGATAAAGCTCTCAAAGCCTTAGGCCCTGTTCCCTTGATTTCAAGTATCTCCTCAAAATTTCTCAGATCCTTTTCATAGCTTTTTTCTGAAATTCTTTTTAAATTTTTTAAATTCATATCGGTGAGTTTTATCCAGTGATGATCAGGCATTATTATCCTTTTTATATCCTTTTCAAACTTGTCAGGGCTTTGTTTTAAAATTTCAAGAATACCCTCTTTATTTTTTCTCGATTTTTTTGATGTTAGATTCAATACATTTTTTTCTCTCTTTCCGTCAATTCCCGAATGGGGTTCTTCCGTCATATCAACAACCTTTTCCGAGTACCAGTGGTATCTTCTTGCTCTTCTTAATTTTTCTCTTAAGCCCTGCTGAACAACAGTCCACTTTCCATCATCAGTGAAAAAAATCGTATGATGATAAATTGAATAACCGTCCTGAATGCAGGAGCTATCAACCTTTGCTGTTATTTTACTCGCTTTTATCAATGGCTCGGAAGAAAAGCCGAACTTTTCGCTTAAAGCCTCTATTACAAGAGGAGTTTTTAAAGCAGCTTTACCCTTTCCTCCTGCAGCAAAAATTTTTGCTTCCTTTGATACTTTTGCTATCGCTTCTTTCACCGCTCCTGCCGTAACTGTTGAGAGGCCTGATGAATGCCAATCAAAACCAAGGACATTTCCCAATGATTGAAACCAGAAAGGATCTGATAATCTTTCAAGTAATGTTTCTCTTGAAAATTCAGTTAAAATGGCTTCCACAATTACGGTTGAAAGCTTTACCATTCTTGAAAAAAGCCATTTGGGGGCTTTGCCCCAATGCAAGGGGGAGTCAACATAACCTGTTTTCATTAATTTTCCTGTTTTTTTGTGATTACATTCATATATGGATAAGGGATTTCTATTTTTTCTTTTTCAAAATTTTTCTTTAATCTCTTTCTAAGCTCTCTGGCAACAGCCCACTGATTCCCTGCCTTAACTCTGCTTATGACAGTATATACAACTGCCGAATCACCGAAAGAATCAATTCCAAGGCAGGAAGGAGCTTCAAGCAATTTTCTTTTCCACTCCTTTTCCTCATACATCTCTTTACCTGTTCTGTTTATTATTTCTTCAACTTTGTTTGGATCAGCATCATAAGAGACACCGACTTTTAAAACAGTTCTTGCCCAATCATAGGTTAAGTTTGAAACATTGCTAATACTTCCATTTGGGATTATATGGAGAGTTCCGTCAAAAGCTCTTACTGAAATTGTTCTTAAGGAGATTTTTTCGACTGTCCCAACCTTTCCGTTTATATCCACAACATCTCCGATAGCAAGCTGTTCCTCCATAAGAATAAAAAATCCTGAAATAATGTCTTTTACCAAAGATTGAGCACCAAAACCAACTGCAAAGGATAATCCACCGGCAGCCACAAGAAGAGGTTTATAATCGAGGCCAAGCTCTCCTAAAACCCATAAAATTGCAAAAGCCCATAAACTGATTTTAACAGCAAGAAGAATAACGGAAAACAGTGTTTTATATCTTTTTTTTCTATCCTCTGAGATTGAGGAGGATTCTAATTTTGTTAAGATTTTATGTCCTATGTTTTTTGTTAGTCTGATAAGGATAAAAACAAGAAGGAAAGCGGAAAAAAGTATTATAACACCTCTGATAATTTTTTTTCTGAGAATCTCTTTTTCCTTTTTTCTTATCAAACTGATATTTTTATCTATTTCTTTTATTCTGCTGTTTATGTCATCAATTCTGTTTTGTGAAAGATAGATAAAGGCACGGATTGTATTGAGCTTTGGGATTTCAAGGCCTAAAACCCTTAATCTCCTTACCTTTGCAAAATTTCTGTATATTAGTTTTTCAACTATATTATTTGCTTTTCTTGCTTTCTTGTCATATTCTTTAGCCTCTTTTTCCTTTTCATCTATTTTCAGAACCTGTCTTTTTTCCTTTTCCTTCAGTTTTTTAAGATTTTCTTCTTCTACGCCTAAAAATTTTTTAAGATCCTCTTTTTCTTTTAAAAGGTATTCTTTTTTTGAGGATAAGGATTCGGAGGAGCCCTCTTTTTTCTGTTTGGAAATATCCAATCTTCTTGAAATTGTTTTATATCTGTTTATTTCATTTTGCAATCTTTCAATTAGCAGACCTATTCTGTTAATTCTTTTCTGAACAGATAAAATACTTAAAGGGGAATTTCCAGTATAATTCTTTAGCTTATTATAAATCATTTGAACAGACGAAGGGTTCTTCTTTATTACACTCAAAGCAGTCGGGAAAATTATATCTTCAAGAAGATTGTATTGTTTTATTAAAAGATTAAATTTTCTACTGTTAAAATCGACTCTCTCGACTAATTGATTTATTTTATCAAGATCTTTAAACCCAGGCATTTTTTCTGGAGAAAAATCATCAAGTGCATTGTATTGGGCGTAGATGTTGGCTAATTCCTCTTCAGCTTTTAAAAACTTATCCGGAATTAGATTTTCATTCTGTCCAAAGCCGAAAATTAGAAGTAATATTAATAGAAAAGAGGATACACTTATTTTTTTTATCATCTTTACCTCCTCTTTAATTATATCAGAATAGAGTAGTGTTTTTTATTTTTTATAAAAAAATTATATTTTATTCTTTTTAAGGCTTTATCCAATCTTTTTTCTATGTAATTTTTTAATTTTTTCTATTTAGAAGGCATAAGAATTTTTTTGCGATTAATGGAATTCTGGGACCGGGAATGACCATATAGGGCTCTGTGATTATTTTTACCTTTTTAGAAAATTTTCCATTTAAAAATCTCTTCCATTCTTCTAATACATCTTTTTTTGTAAACCCTCTTTGATCAAGGTCAGGAATTAATTCTATTATTAGATCAGGATTATTCTTTAAAAAAAATTCTCCTGAAACTTTTGGATACAAGAGGTTACCTCTATAGAGATTGTCTCCCCCAGCATCACGTAAAAGTTCTGATAAAAAGTCTCCGTTTCCCAATATATAAATATTTTTAAAAAAATCTCTGTCTCTTGCAATTATTACAATAACCTTCTTTCTTTTTTTTACGGATTTTTTTATCTTTTCAAGCTCTTCTTTTATAGAATGAATAAGTTCTTTCGCCTTTTTTTTCTTGTTTAAAATATCTCCAATCTCTTTTATAGAATCAAGTATGTCCTTTATTGTTCTATGTTTAAATTTAAAAATTTTTATTGGCTGATTTTTTAAAATCTCTTCTGTTTTTAGATCTTCTTTATATGTGAAAATTGCATCAGGTTTTAAAGCCATTATTATTTCATAGTTTAGAGTATAAAATGTTCCAACCTTTGTTTTCTTTGTTATCTCTTTGGGATATTGTGTATAAGATGAGATACCTACTATCCTATTTGAAACACCGAGGGAAAAGACAATCTCTCCAAGGGCGGGAGAAAGTGTTACTATTCTATCATAAGGATGAAGTAAAAAAGAGTGTAAAATAAAAAAAAGAAAAAATAGTCTGCTTTTATTCTTCATAGACTACAACTGCTACTGCTAACTCTCTTATATGGGTTATCGAAACAATAAGGTTCCCCTTAATTTCTTTTTTTAACAGAATAAAAGGGGCTCCATCCTCTCTGTTTTCAACAGAGATTTCATTGAAAGGAATTTGAAAGCCGGTTGCTTTGAAGAAAGCCTCTTTTACTGCAAACCTTGCTGCATAGTGAGTGTAGGGTTCATTGAATTTTTCACAGTATTCAATCTCTCTTTCAGTAAATATTCTTTTTTTAAAAATACTATTTTTTTCAATACTTTGCTTGATTCTACTTACCTCTATTATGTCAATTCCCAGACCCTTTATCATCAATCTCTCCTCTTAGGTTCAAGGGGAAGAGTATCTATTTCCTTGATTTCTTTTATTGTTTTTGAGCCATCTGATAATCCGAACTCTGAAAATTTTTGAGCTTTGGGTATAACGCGACTATCCCATGATTTCACAGCATCATTAAAGCTTTTGTTTACATTATAAATATTTTTTGAAAGATTTGAAAAATGCTCTGAGAATTTTATTAGTCTTGCATAGAGTTCCTTTCCCTCTTTTAGAATCTGACTTACATTTTCTATCATTTTTTGTTGTTTCCATGTGAAAGCAACGGTTCTCAAAAGAGCAAGGAGAGTTGTTGGAGTTGCAATTATTACCTTTCTTTTAATTCCATATTCAATAAGGGAACTATCTCTTTTGAGTGCCTCACTGAAAAGAGATTCTAAAGGTAAGAAAAGAATTACAAAATCAAACTCTTGAGAACCGATTGCCTGATATTCCTTTTTTCCCAATTTATCTATATGTGATTTTAGGGCTTTTAAATGCTCCTGATAGAATTGCTCAGCTTCCCTATCGTTTTTAGCTTCAGTTGCTTTAAGATAGGATTCAAAAGGAACCTTTGAGTCAATAGCAATCTTTCTTTCATCCGGAAGATTTATTATCATATCTGGTATTAGCCTTCCTTTTTCCTCTGTTGAAGAAGAGGCCTGCTCAATGAAGTCGCAGTATTCAGACATTCCTGCCATTTTTACAAGATTTTTAAGTGTAAACTCTCCCCATTTTCCTCTGCTCTTTGATGAGGACAGAGCTTTTGAAAGAGATTCTGTTTCTTCTCTTAGTTTTTCATTTGCTTTTGAAAGCTCTTCTAGATATTTTTCAAGACTTCCATACTCTTCCAATCTCTTTTTTTCCATCTCTTTTAAAAGGGAGCTATATGATTCAACCTTTTCTTTTAAAGGTTTTATAATGTTTTCAATATTTGTTTGACTTAATTTTAATGTGCTCTCTGTTTTTTGTACTGATTTTTCAAAAACAACCTTTGCCATGTTCAGGAAGTTTTTCTGGCTCTCACTTAGCACATCCCCTGAAAGAGCCTTAAAGCTCTCCTTTAATCTTTCTTCAGCTTTCTCGAGTATTTTTATCTGCTCTCTGAAATTTTTTTCCATCTCTTCCTTTTGGGTTTGAAATATGATTCTTTGTTCTCTCTCTTTTGTTAACTGCTTTTCTATCTCTTTTTTCTCCTGTTCAGTTCTTCTTTTTTCTTTTTGTGCTTTTAAAAAAAAGAAAAGAGCAGCCCCAAACCCCATTAAAAAACCGAGGATAAAAATAAATAAAAATTCTGTTCTCATATTTTATATTTATCATAAATCATATATAATATAAAGGGAAAGATGCTAATAAGAGTTAAATTTTTTGGAGAGTTAAAAGAAAAAACGGGAAAAAGAAGCGTGGAATTGACTCTTGAACCTTTAAAAATAAGAAGAGAAGATTTAATCCGAATTTTAGAGAAAGAGTTTGATATTCCGAAAGAAAAGATTTTTAATGTAGCTGTTAATAATTCTCTTTCAGAAGATTTTATCGAAGATGGAGACACTGTTTCAATTCATCCAGTCTATAGGGGCGGGTGATGGAATACAGAATTGTTATAGATAGAAAAGCCCCTTCTATTGATGATGTAAAAAATTTTTTACTTACAGAAAAAAGCGGGGCTATTTTCATATTTAATGGGATTGTTAGAAACTCAAATAGAAAAAAAGAGGTTGCATATTTAGAGTATGAAGTTGATGAGGAAACAGGAAAATCTGTTTTAAAAGAATATTTAAAAAATTTTGAAAGTAGAATTCAAAAAGCTTTTATTTTTCAACCTACAGGGAAATTAAGTGTTGGTGATGACACATTAATAATCGGAGCAAGTTCCTATTCAAGAGAGGAATCATTTGACGCTGTCAGAAATATCTTAGAGTTTATGAAACATAAATTTCCTGTGTGGAAAAAAGAATATTATAAAGATGGCGAAAACCATTGGTTATAAAGGAGGTAAAAAATGGATGCAAAAGAGGTAAAGAAAATTATTGAAAAGGAGGATGTAAAATTCCTTCAGTTATGGTTTGTAGATTTAGAAAGCAATTTAAAAACTGTAAATGTATTCAGGGATCAGATTAACAGTGTAATTGAAGAAGGAGCCTCTTTTGACGGGAGTTCTATAAGAGGTTTTACGAGGATTGAAGAGAGTGATATGTTTCTCCGACCGGATTTTTCTACTTTTGCTATTCTTCCTTTTGAAGTAGAAGGGGGAAAGATAGCGAGAGTTTTTTGTGATGTGTTAAAACCCAATGGGGAATGCTATGAAGATGCTCCCCGCACAATCTTAAAAAAGAATTTGCAGGAATTAAAAGAAAATTGGGGATATACCTTTTATGTAGGTCCGGAACTTGAATTTTTTTACTTTAAAAAACCATTTGAAATAGAGTTTATTGATTACAATGGGTATTTTGACCTTATTTCTCCTGACACTGGAGAGGATTTGCTAAGAAAAACAGTGTATATTCTTCAAAAGCTTGGAATAAAGGTTGAATATATTCACCATGAAGTTTCGCCATCTCAGTATGAACTTGATTTTAAGTATTCAGATGCCTTAACGATGGCAGATAATCTAATCACTGCCAAATATATAGTTAAAAGGGTAGCGATAGAAAATGGGTATTATGCTACATTTATGCCAAAACCTGTTGAGGGTATAAATGGTAGTGGATTGCATGTTCATCAATCACTTTTTAAAGGAAATAAAAATGCTTTTTATTCTAAAGACAGCAAATCGGGATTGTCTGAAGTTGGTGAATTTTATGTGGCCGGTTTGTTAAACCATGCTAAAGAGATAACACTTATAACAAACCAGTGGGTCAATTCTTACAAAAGACTTGTTCCGGGATATGAAGCTCCTGTATATATTTCATGGGGAAGGAGCAACAGATCTCCTTTGATTAGAGTGCCAGCTGTAAGGGAAGGAAATACAAAATCAACAAGGATTGAATACAGATCCCCGGATCCAGCAGCAAACCCATATCTATTATTTTCTGTTCTTTTAAAAGCAGGAATGAAGGGAGTAGAAAACAGGTATAGCCTTGTTAAACCGCAGGAAGAAAATATTTATAAATTTGATTATTTTAAAAGAAAGGAAGAGGGAATAGATTCATTACCAGGTAGTCTTATTGAAGCTATTATGGAGGCTGAAAGAGGAACAGTTATAAAAGAGACCTTAGGTGAATCTGCCTATGAAAAAATTATTATGTCAAAAAAGATTCATTGGGATGAATTCAGGATTAAAGTAACTGATTATGAGATAAAAAAGTATCTACCGGTTCTTTAAAAGTGGATAAAAATAAGATTAAAATTTTATTTATAGCTCAAACACCTCCTCCCTATCACGGAGCTTCATTGAGGAATCTTGAATTATTGGAGAGTCTAAAAAAAAAAGTGAATTTATATTAAAGTATATTCCTCTTCAACTCACATCTAAGATAGAAGAGTTAGATAGGTTTTCACTATCTAAAATAATAAAAACTGTTAAAGTCTTTTTTTTATTGGTAAAAGAGCAGTTTATTTTCAGACCGCACATAGTTTTTTATAATTTTTCCCCAAACAGATGGGCTTTTTTGAGGGATTTTATTTTCTCCGTGTTTTTGAAATTTTTTCCTTCAAGAAAAGTTTTTGTTATAAGGGAACAGATTAAAGAGAATAAAATAAAAAAATTTTTTCTTCGATTTTCATTTTCCAAAGGAATAGTGATTGTTTTATCTGAAAGCTATAAAAATAAATTTAAAACCTTTTTAAAAGGTTTAAGAATAGAGGTTATTAATGATGGTCTTATTCCTATCTCTGAAAAAGAGATAAAGAGGAAGCATTTTAAAAAACCTCCTCTTATTCTTTTTCTTTCAAATCTTGTCAAAGATAAAGGTATATTTGTTTTTTTGGAAGCATTAAAAATTCTAAAAAAGAGAAATATTGATTTTAAATCCATAATTGCCGGAACTCCTATTGAATTAACAGAGAAGGATCTGAAAAATTTTTTGGTAGAATCAGGACTTTACAACAAGGTAGAATACAGAGGATATGTGAAAGGAAAGGAGAAGATTGACACCTATTTAAATTCTGATATTTTTGTTCTACCAACTTTAAAAGAAACATTTCCCGGAGTAATTTTGGAAGCGATGGAATTTGCTTTGCCTGTAATTAGCACTCAGGAAGGAGGGATTCCGGATATTGTCGTTGAAGGAGAAACAGGTTTTCTTGTAGAGAAAAACAATGCCTATAACTTAGCTGAGAAGATAGAGTTTTTAGTAAAGAATGAAGAATTAGCGATTAAGATGGGAGAGAAAGGGAGAAAAAGATTTTTAAGTAATTTCACTTTTGATAAAATGGAAAAAAGATATTTAGAATTGTTTGAAAGGATTTTAGATGAATGAGATAAAATTAAAGTCCAGGGAAATAGCTGAAATTTCTGTTTGTGCTCTTCAAATGGAAGAAATTTCTGATTATATCTTATCCTCAGAAAAGCAAATAGTTATTTCAACATTAAGTATGCCCATGCTTGGGGAAGTGAAAAAGAACATAGATTACAAAAAAGCTCTTAAAAATTCAGAGATAGTCTTGCCAGATGGTATAGGCATTGTTTTTCTTTCAAAAATTTTTAAAGGAAAACACTCCATTAAAAAAAGAATTACAGGACCAGATTTTTTTCTTTTTTTTAACAGAGTTGCCAACAAAGAGAAATTAAGCTATTTTTTTCTGGGTTCAACAGAGAAGACTCTTTCAAAAATTAAAGAAAGAATTGGACAAGAATGGCCGAATATCAAAGTGTCGGGAGTTTTATCACCTCCCTTTGGCCAATGGACAGATGAAATTAACAATAAAATTATTGAAAATATAAATAGAGTAAATCCGGATGTTCTCTGGGTTGGAATGCCTGCACCAAAACAGGAAATTTGGGTTTTTAAGAACAGAGGAAGATTAACATCTAAAATAATAGCTTCAATAGGTGCTGCCTTTGATTTTTATGCAGGGACCAAAAAGAGAGCTCCTAAAATTTTTCAAAATTTAGGGCTTGAATGGTTATATAGAACAGCACAAGAGCCTGTAAGGATGGGAAAGCGTTACTTAAAAGGTCTTCCGGCTTTTATTTATTTTTCCTTTGAAGGATTTTGTAAAAGATTTAAAAAATAATATAATTTGGTTTTGAGAGGTTATGGAATGGAAAAAATTACTAAGATTGAAGGAACAATAACAATCGTTGATGTTTTAATTGGAAAGGGAGTAAAATATTTTGGTTTTGTAAATCTGTATGGATGTGAAATAGGAGATGAGACAAAGATCGGAACATTTGTTGAAATTCAAAAGGGTGCAAAAATAGGTAAAAGATGTAAAGTCTCTTCGCATACCTTTATTTGTGAAGGAGTGGTGATAGAGGATGAAGTTTTTATAGGGCATAATGTTACATTTATAAATGATAATTATCCTCGTTCTACAAATCTTGATGGAAGTATGCAGGGAGAGGAAGATTGGAATTTACTCAAAACAAAGGTTAAAAAGAGAGCGTCCATAGGCTCCAGCGCTACAATTCTTGGAGGAGTGACCATTGGTGAAGGGGCAATTGTAGGTGCAGGTGCTGTTGTGACAAAAGATGTTCCTCCTTATACAATTGTGGCAGGCTGCCCTGCTAAAATTATAAGAAGAATAGAAGATGATGAGATTTAGTAAACTTATACTATTTGTAACTGATTTAATATTTTATTTATTTATCTACATATTTTTAGTAAAGATATTAAAAAGACCTTATATTAATATTATTGCCCTATTATTGTTTTCTATCTTTTTTCTTGTTTTTTTTTTTTTTTTTTTGTATGAAATTGAAATATTTTTTAACAGGCTTTTATATTTTTTAAAATTAATAAGGTCTAACTTCTATTCATTTGTCCTTTTTTGGGCTATCTGGTGGTTGGTCTTAAAATCTCAATGGCCAATAGCCTCCAGATTACTCATTCTTACAATCTTTTTGTTTTTTGGAATTATTTATACTTTTACTATTCGCTTGTTTTTGGGCGCATTTTTGTTGAAATGGGTTAACATTTATCTTCTTCTTTCTCCTAAGCACAAAAGATTGTACAGGGGAAAGCTTATGAAGTATGGGAAAAAGCCAGTTGAGTTGAAAACTTTTGAAGATGTAGAGGCAAAGGTTAAAAGCGGTATTCTTTTTGTAAGTTATTTCCCTTCGAATATGGTGAAAACAAGAGCTCAGATGTGGGAGGAATATTATTCTCAGCTTTTTGAGATTAAAAAAGCAATATTGGGAAGAAAGGTTAAGGTTCTATTTTTTAATATTTATAACCTTGAACTTGAGCTCGATTTTGCAAATGTATACTTAGGAGAAATACCATCTCTTGAAATAACACCCTCTTTGCATAAGCTTTATGTATCCTTTTTTAAAAGAGTTTTTGACCTTCTCTTTTTTCTTCTTCTCTTCCCTTTAACTATCATACTTCATCCTTTTATTTTCTTTTTTATCAAACTCAAATTGGGTTCTCCAGTTGTTTTTAAGCAGATAAGGATTAAAAAAGATTTACAAACTTTTTCTCTTTTCAAATATAGAACAATGAGAATTATTTCAGGAACGAAAGAAAATGATGTAGACGAAGTTCACCTGAACTATATAAAAACACTTTTATCCGAAGAGGAAAGTACAGAATTTATAGAAAATGAGATCAATCCTGTGGAAAAAAAGCTTAGAAAGCTTAAAAATAGAGGCGAATTTGATCTTTTAGGTTTGTTTTTGAGAAAATTAAGTCTTGATGAATTACCTCAGATTTTTAATGTTTTAAAAGGAGATATGTCTTTTGTTGGCCCAAGACCTGCTCTTCCCTATGAGGTCAAAATATATCCAACCTGGGCACTAAATAGATTTAATGTAGAGCAGGGAATTACAGGATTATGGCAGGTTTCAGGAAGAGGTGTGATGCCTCTTCATACCTCTTTGTTTCTTGATTGTTACTATTCCCTTGAACAATCCCCCTCCCTTGATCTCTTTATTTTTATAAAAACAATTGGTTCTATATTGAAAATTTCTAAAGTTTTTTAATTAAATTTTCTTCCAAGGAAGTTCGTTAGCTTTTATTTCTTTTTCCGGCACACCTATTTTTAGCATGGTGTTTTTTAAAGAAGTTTTTAAATCCACAGGATTCTGTTTATAAAGATTTAAAAGAGTGTAAAAAAGCTAAAGAATATTGGCAAAAAGCATTAGATAAATGGACATATATAGAAAGAGAACAAAATATAAATAATATAAAAGAAGCAATAACAAAAATA
>JALXDT010000015.1 GCA_027070475.1 Candidatus Aminicenantota bacterium
GGATTATCTGAGAGTAAAAAGGGAAAATCTTTTGATTTTTAATTCGATTTTGAGCGGGCTTTTTAATTAATCTGAGCTTTTTTATTTAAGGTTTTTATCCTATTTTCAGTTAAATTTTTTATTAGAATTTGATCTTTTCCCACCTTTATTTTTAAAAAAGATGTATCAGGACTGGTTTTTATTTTGTAATTGCTAATATTTTCGAAAAAGCCTCCATAGTATTTAAATAGAATTTCACCTATTATTCCGGCAGCCCCCGTATAAAAATCAGCTCCCCTTCCAACTCCGTTTTTGTCTTCCCATTCATAAATGTTCAGGTTTTTAAGGTGTTTTTTTATCATGGTTTTAAAATAATAATCAGCTTTTTTTGTAAATTTGTACTTAAAAAGAGCCTTTATAAACCTTGCTCCTATCCAATCCCATGCTCCTCCATTCTGATAATTCCATGGTTTCATAATAGGATGCTCAAAAAAACCCTCAGGATATGGGGGAAGTAAAGTGAAAGATATATTATTAAGTCCCAATTTTTTCCTCTTTTTTTCAGATATTAAGATGAGCCTTTTTATCTCTTTTCTGTTTAAAAGATCCGATAAAATAGCCTCCGAATTTCCTCCGAGAGCAAACATATTATTTTCAATTTTGTAAAAATTTATATTTGTAGGGTAAAAATGAATTATAAAGTAGCCCTTTTGTGGGGAATAAAGATATTTTTTTGTTGAGTCTTTTAAGAGCTTTAGCCTTTCTGTCCATAGTATTCTCTCTTGATTTCTACCTGAAAATTCGAGTATTTTTATAAGTTTTTTGATTGCCTGTATGTATTTTGACTGAGTGTATATGGAAAAGACAATCGGAGTATTTTTATTCAGTTTTAATGCTCTTTCATCAGAATAGATTTTCCCCACATCTCCCCAATCAGCGGTAAATCCGCTTTCAATAAGATTAAATTTTTTATTCCTTTTGTAATTCCATACATAATTAAGTGCAAAGATCATTCTATCAAGAATCTTTTCCCTCTTTATCCTTTTTTCTATCCATGAATGGTCAGTTTTAAAAATTTCAAAAGCCGCGATAACAAAAGAACTCTCCTGATCTGTTTCAACACTGTTTTTATCACTCTTCCCATTGAGATTATACCAATCAGGAATATCACCTTTTTTACCTTGGAATCTGAGAAAATTCTCAAGATTATTTTCAAAGAGCTTAATCGGATAGAAAAGTTTGGCATATTGAATAAAAGTTGCCATATCTCTGATCCAGAATTGAGGATAATCTGTTCCGGGGGAGAAGCCAAGAATTTCTCCTTTTATCTTAATTGCATTATTTTTTAGAATTAATCTTAGAAGATACTGTTCTCTGTTTATTTCTTTGTTGGTATTCAAAAAATATGAGCTCAAATATTTTTCCTTAAATCTATCGGAAAAGAGATTTTTAAGTTTGAGCTTAAGAGATGGCATTTTCCAGCCTTTTGAGCTTCCCCAAAAATAGCCCTCTTTTACAATATCAAAATCTATTATATATTTCCCCTCTTTTTTATAATCAATGTAAAGGGGTATGTTTATGGTTTTTGTCTCAAATGGTTTGATTTTATCCTTGATTTGAAATCTTCTGTTCTCCCTTTTTATATCCTTTCCATTCATATCTTTAAGATGGTATGAGATAAAATAAAGATTGGAAGAGCTTATGTCTTCATCCGAATAGTTTTTGAGCTTGAATCTTAGATTTATTCTTTCTCCCTGAAACAAATCCAATCTCTTTTTATCTATTATACTAAGCTCTGTTTTCCTGTTTTCTAAAGGTTTAAAATCGTAATATACTTTTACACCTAAATCTCTCGTATCTTCTCCTATTTTCAGGGCTTTCGGGTTAAATGTTTGTGAGACTTCAATTTCAAAAAATCCCTCTCCTTCGGGAATTCCAATCCTTTTAAATATATTCTTTTTAAAGATTATTTTTTTATAGAATTTACCCTTCCAGAAGACATTAACTACTTGCAATTTGTTTTTTAATTTTTCAAGGGGAGCTCCGCAGTATAATTCTATTATTCTTTTTTTATGTTTTCCTATATAAATTCCCGCTTTAAGCTTGCTCCATTTAAAGATTTTTCCATTATTATCGGTTTCAATGTCCCAGAATCCATAATCATAAGTTCCGCCTTTGGCAGTAACAAGATTTGCAGGAAGAAGACTCTTAAAATCTTTAATATTGAATATAACAAAGATAAAGATAAGGCTGTATGCAATGATTTTGGTCTTTTTATTAACAGAAGAGTGAGCCGGTCTTTCTTTTAAAAAAAAGAGAAAAAAACAGAATATTAGCAGAGATTCCGGAAACCATAAATAATTATTAAAAAAAAGAATTATTACTACCATCAGAACTATCCATTTTGATGGAGTTTGAAGAGATTTAAAATAATAAAAAATAAAGAGTAAAAAAAACAGAAGACCTATTATACCTGTTTCATCCGCCACTCTCAGATATTCATTCAGTGTGAGGTCATGAAGGTGCTTTTTTCCATAATTCATGTATTCAAGAAAAAAAAGAAAATTCCCCGCTCCTATTCCTTCAACAGGATACTGTTTTAAAATTTTTATACTGTTTTTTATCATTTCTGCTCTGCCATTGGTAGCACGGTTAAGAGTTGAAAATTTATTGTTATTTGTTGATGGAGAAACAAAGCTTTTAAT
>JALXDT010000016.1 GCA_027070475.1 Candidatus Aminicenantota bacterium
AAAATGTTTGCTTAAAAGAAGAAGATTTTTTAAATGAAAATAATATTATTCAATTGGGATATGAACCAGTTAGAATTGATATCTTAGTATCAATTGAAGGTATTAGTTTTATTGAAGCTTGGAAACAAAAAAGAATTGGTCACTATGGTGGTGAGGAGTGTTTCTATATCTCTATTGATGATTTAATAAAAAATAAAGAAGCTACAGGAAGGTTGAGGGACAAAGCTGATGCTGAAATTCTAAAAAGAATAAAAGATAAGGAAAGATAAAATGAAAATAGCGGTTATAGGTTCAAACGGCCAGCTGGGAAGTGATATATATGAAGTTTTAAACGAGAGTTATTCTGGTAAAGTGATGGGATTAACACATAATGATATAGATATTTCCAATCTTGATTCTGTAAATTCAGTGTTAAAGGAGATAAAACCGAATATAATAATAAATACGGCAGCTTTTCATAATGTCCCTTTATGTGAGAAAGAGAGGGAGAAAGCCTTTGCTGTTAATAGCAGAGGTGCTGAAAATCTTGCAAAAATCTCCAATGAATTAAGAGCTATATTATTTCATTTTAGTACTGACTATGTTTTTGACGGGAAAAAGAAAAGGCCATATATTGAAACCGATAAGCCGAACCCTTTGAATATCTATGCAAAATCTAAACTTGAAGGAGAAAACAAAATAAGAGAAATCGCAGAAAAATATTATATCCTGAGAGTAGCAGGCCTTTACGGGAAATATCCGTCAAGGGTTAAGGGTTATAATTTTGTGGGGCTTATGTTAAAACTTGCAAAGGAGAGAGATGAGATAAGGGTTGTTGATAATGAGCGAACAACCCCGACATATACAAAGGAGATCGCTGAACAATTATCTTTAATGATTAAAAAAGAGCCAGCTTTTGGTATTTATCATGCAACAGCTGAAGGAGAGTGCAGCTGGTATGAGTTTGCCAAAGCCATTTTTGAGATCTCTGGAGTTAAAACAAATCTTGTTAAGGCTGCTCCAGGAGAGTTTGCAACAGAGGTAAAAAGACCTAAATACTCTGTCCTTGAAAATTTTAATCTTAAAAGAGAAGGAATAAATATTTTTAGTTATTGGAAAGATGAGTTGAGGGATTATATTAAAAGTTTAAATCTTTAAAATATGAAAATCTTCAAAGAGGCAAAAGAGATTCCTGAAGATGTAAGGGTTTTTATCTATGGTGCAGGAACTGCCGGAAGAGCTTTTTTCTTTTATCTTAGGAAGTTGAGGCCTGATGTGAAAGTGAAAGGTTTTATTGATACTTACCAAAAGGGAAAGTGTTGTGGATACAGGATTTATAAATTTAATGATTTCTTGAAGGAAGTGGAAAAAACACAATACGATTTAATCCTCATTGCCTCTATGTATTATGAAGCAATAGGGAAATCATTGTCTGAAAATGGAATAGAAAACTTTGCCCTTGTAAAAGGGAAAAATCCGGCTTATGCTGTTTTTGTTGAAGAAAAGAGTATAAAAAGTTTTCTAAATAATATTTCCAATCTTTTTGTAAAATTTCTCTCCTTTATTATTCCCAAAAGCAAAAAGAGATTTATTGTAGTCGGTGAATACGGAGGAAATTTTTTCGGAAATTCCAAATACTTTTATCTTTACTTGAAAAATAAGGAGGAATTAGATCCCTATTGGCTTACAAAAAAGAAAGAATATTATGATTATCTTAAAAGTCAGGGAATTAATGTGCTCCTTTACGGTAAATTAAAAACATTTTTTATATTACTTACTTCCAGATATGTTATCTTTGACAACCGTGATTGGTATAAAGAGTATGAACTTTTAAACTTTTTAAAAGTAAAAAAAATACAGTTATGGCATGGTGTTGGATTTAAATATATTGAACTTTCATTGCTTTCAAAGGATTTTTTGGATAAACTGACTGAAAAAGAGTGGCGACTACTAAGAACAAGATATCCGCAGTACGATCTTTTGGTAACCACTTCAGACTTTTATTCTGAAAAGGTTTTTGCTCCGGCTTTTAATATTCCTCTTGAGAGAATAAAACCTTTTGGATATCCGAGAAATGATGTGTTTTACGGGAAAATAGAAGGTGAGATAATAAACACGGATGAGGAAATTTTAAAATTGTCCGAGAATTGGGAAAGGAAAAACGGAAAAATTTCTCTTTTTGCCCCGACTTTCAGGGATCTTTCAATAAAAATTGATTTCAGAAAAGTCTTTGAGTATGATAAATTAAATGAGTTTTTAAAATCTAACAATATCCTTTTCATAATAAAAGGCCATTCTCTTCCCGGTTTGAAGTATTTGCTCGAAAATATTGATAAATATAATAATATTTTGATTTATGATAACAAGAAGGATGTATATCCTCTTTTGAGGGTAATTGATTTGCTTATAACAGATTATTCTTCAATATATACTGACTATTTGCATACTAAAAAACCTGTTCTTTTTTATCCTTATGATTATGAGGAGTATAAGGATCTTCATCGCCAGCTTCAATTTGATTACAATGAGATGACTCCCGGACCTAAGGCTAAGGATTTTAATGAATTAATATTTTGGATAGAATATTTTTTAGTTGAAGGAAAGGATGGTTTTGAAATAGAGAGAGAGCGAATTTTTAAGCTCGCATTCAAATACAGGGATGGGAATAGTTCAAAGAGAATATTCAGAGAAGTAGTT
>JALXDT010000017.1 GCA_027070475.1 Candidatus Aminicenantota bacterium
AAGGAGGATAGGTAAAACAAGGCTTATATTTGAATCATTTAAAGACAAAAGGCTCATTTATTTTTTTGTTTCAAAAAAAGATGAAAAACTGCTTTGCGAAGAGTTTGCAGTAATTTTAAAGGATTCCTTAAAAATGAATATAATAGGAAAGTTTGATAGATTCTCTGAACTTTTTGAAATTATAATGAAAACAGGGGAAAATTCAAGGATAATTTTTGCTATTGATGAATTTCAGGAGTTTTTTAATATTAACCCTTCTGTTTTCTCAGATATTCAGAGAATTTGGGATAAATACAAAGACAGGACCAAGGTTTTTTTAATCCTTTCAGGCTCAATTTACACTTTAATGAAAAAGATATTTGAAGATAGTAAAGAGCCTCTGTACGGGAGAGCTTCAGGTAAAATAGTATTGGATAGTTTGAATATAAAAATAATGAAAAAGATTTTACAAGATCACAATAAGAAATATACGAAAGAGGATTTGTTGAGCTTTTATATCTTTACTGGAGGGATTCCGAAATATATTGAGATATTTGTTGAACAAAAAGCATTGACTTTTGATAAAATGCTGGATTTAATTCTTTCTCCTTATTCATATTTTATAGATGAGGGGAGGGAGGTTTTAATTGAGGAGTTCGGAAAAGAGTATAAAACATATTTTTCAATACTCTCTCTTATTGCTTCGTCTAAGACATCAAGAACTGAGATTGAGTCTATTTTGGGGAAGGATGTAGGTGGCTATTTAAGTTTACTTGAGAATGATTACGGAATAATAAGAAAAGTGAGACCTATATTGTCCAAGCCTAATTCAAGGATTCGGAAATATTATATTATTGATAATTTTTTAAACTTCTGGTTTAGATTTATTTATAAATACAGAACCCTTGTTGAGACAAAAAATTTTAAATTACTCAAAAGTATTATCAAAAGAGATTTTGCAGCATTTTCAGGTATTATGCTTGAAAGATATTTCAGAGAAAAAATCATACTCAGCGGTAAATATACGGAAATAGGTAGTTATTGGGAAAGGGGAAACAAAAATGAGATAGATATAGTTGCCATAAACAGTATTGAAAAGAGAGCCTTAATAGCTGATGTGAAAATGAAAAGAGAGAAACTCAATCTAAAAATATTAAAATCAAAAAGCTCAAAAATTTCAGAAAAATTAAAAGGTTATGAGATTAACTATAAAGGTTTCTCTTTAAAAGATATGTGATGGGAGCCAATAATATTTATAAGGGGTTACCCCTACAGTTAATTCTAATAATTTAAAAAACAACAAAAAACAAAATCTAAATGCCAATAACTTCTATTCACGATTAACAATTTTCACTCCAGCGCCAGTTTTTTAGATTAGTTATTACTCTTGTGAAAATTTCTGAATACTTTCTTTTTTATTTGGAATATACTCTCATTTATTAATGCTCAAAGCTCTAACATCCTGGAACTTAAAGGTATGCTATGCTTTAATATTTATATTCTGTCCGAGATGAGGGGCTGCTTCTTTTAAGAGTTCAACTATTTGTTGAGCCTGTTCTTTCTGCATTTCCATGCTCTTTTTAAGGATGGATATTTCAACCTCTTTTTTTGTTTTAGTGAGCTTTAAGTTGGAGATATAAGAAGCTACATTTGAGATATCGGATACATTATTCATATTTTCTTATCGGAAATTTTTTTTAAAACTTAATCCTCTCTGAGGAAAAAGGAATTTAACCTTTTCCCATTAAACCTTGCATACTCTGCTTCAATATTTCCTTTGAAAATCACACCTTTTCTATTAAAAGGGCTTGTAAAACTTGTGTATTTAAAATTAACATTTCCTTTGAAAATAGTATTATTAAAGCTTAACCCCTTCATAAATTTTGTATATTTAAAGTTTATCTCTCCTTCAAAAATTCCTGATTTAAAAACCGCTTCCGAGAAATCCGCAAAATCATGGAATCTGCTGTATTTGAAGTTAGCTTCTCTTTCAAATTGGGATCTAACGAATGATACTTTATCGTAAAATCTTGAATATTTGAAATTTGCTTCATTTTTAAATATTGAGTTTTCAAAAATAGCTGCTCTGTAAAACTTGGAATATTTGAAATTTGCACTATCTTTATACAGAGAGGAACTGAACAGAGCTTTTCCTTTGAATGAGGAATATTTAAAATTTGCTTCCTCAGAAAACTTAACTCCTGAAAAATTAGCTATCTCAAGGAATTTTGTATATTTGAAATTGGATTCATCTTCAAAATTGGTTCCCTCAAAATTTGATTTTTTGTAAAAATGAGAATATTTAAAATAAGCTCCTTCTGTAAAAACAGTGCCTGAAAAGTCAATATCCTCATAAAAGTCTGCTTTATAAAGAATTTTTTTTCTTTTATTATAATAATAACCAATAAAATTTCCTGTTATCTTGCTGTTTTTAATTTTTATTGGAACTTTTATTCTTATGGTAATCTCTTTTTCAGAGCCTAATAATCCTGAGAATTTTCTTTTAATTTTAATATCCTTTACATCCCTCAGATCAATATCTCCTTTTATAGTGGCATTTTCAATGTTAACCGCTTGGCCGGAATTTATCATTCTAACTATTTCATCACCGCTGATTGTTTCTGAATATGCGAAAAATGAGAATGATAAAATAATAATTCCTGCAAATAGTTTTCTTAAATTCATTTGACAAACCTCCTTCTTTAATTTAATAAAAATATAACGGATGAAATTTCTTTTTGTTCCATCAAAAAAGACTTTTCTCTGGAGGATAACTTTAATCTTGAATGATGTTTGTTAAATTGATACAATTAAATTGATAATAATATTAATAATATCGGAGGTATAATAATATGAGTATTATAAAAGCTTTTAAGGGTGTAAGACCAAAGAAAGAATTGGTTGAAAAAATAGCTTCTCCCCCCTATGATGTTTTATCATCAGAAGAGGCAAGGGAGCTTGCGAAAGATAATCCGTACAGTTTTCTTCATGTTATTAAACCTGAAATTGACCTTGAGGAAGGTATAAACCTATATGATGAAAGGGTTTATAATAAGGCAGCCGAAAATTTCAACAATTTTATGGAAAAAGGTTATCTGATTCAGGATAATGAACCATATTTCTATATTTACAAACAGATAATGGGTAATCATTCTCAAATAGGTTTTGTAGGTGTTGCTTCTGTGGAAGATTATGAAAAGGGAATAATAAAAAAACATGAGCTTACAAGAGAGGAAAAGGAGATAGATAGGACAAGGCATATTCTTTCTTTGAATGCTCAAGCAGGCCCTGTTTTCTTAGTTTACAGAAAAAACGAATCCGAGAGTTTGAATAGTATTCTTGAATCTATTCAAAAAGAATCCCCTGAGTATGATTTTTCATCCTCTGACGGGGTAAGACATATATTCTGGGTTATAAAAGACAAAGCTTTGATTAACTCCATTGAGTCTGCTTTTGAAAAAATACCCTACCTTTATATTGCCGACGGACATCATCGTTCTGCTGCTGCTCTGAGAGTGAGAAACATTAAAATGAAAGAAAACAAAAATCACACAGGCAAGGAACCTTACAACTTTTTTTTAACGGTTATTTTCCCGCATGATCAGATGAATATAATGGCTTACAATAGAGTTATAAAGGACCTTAATGGTTTTACGGTGGAAGAAATTTTAAAGAGAATGGAAAAGGTTTTCGAAATTAAAGAAACAGACAGACAGGCACCAGTTCAAAAGCATAATATTGTAATGTATGTAGAAGGGAAATGGTATTGTCTCTCTGTAAAAAAAGAGGCCTTTAATCCTGATGACCCAATAGAAAGCCTTGATGTTCAGATTCTTCAAAAAAATGTAATTTCGCCGATATTCGGAATAAATGATATAAGAAAGGATAAGAGGATAGATTTTGTAGGCGGGATTCGAGGGACAGAATATCTGAAAAAACTTGTTGATTCTGGAGAGTTTAAGGTAGCTTTTTCCATGTATCCTACTTCGATAGAGGAACTTCTAAAGGTTGCAGATGCAAAGAAAATCATGCCTCCTAAATCAACATGGTTTGAACCAAAGTTAAAATCAGGTATTGTTGTCCATCTTTTAAAATGAGGTGAGTTATGGGAATTTTTAAAAAACATCTTTTAACAAAAAAGCTTAACAATATACCATTTTTATTAAATCAGAAAGGAAGTTTAAGCTATTCGTCCCTTAGTTTTAAAGACCTTTATCAGATTTTTTTAAATCACATAAGGTTTTTTAATTTTGTATTTATCAATGAGATAATAGAAAAAGAGTATTCATACAAAGAGGTGGCAGATATACTGGCCAGTGATTTCTCTCTTTTAAATGATGATAACAATATCAGGGTTCATGAATTTTTAATTCAAACCTTCTCATCTTCTCTCTTTTCAAAGATTGAAGACAGAAAATACTATTATTCGATTTTTTCAAAGGTGAAAACCTATGCAAAACCTGTTTTTTTAAGTATGGATGAAAATCACTTAAAGATAATAACGAATGATTTTTTAAATGTCTTTAATCTATATATTTCATTTTTGTATGAAACTTTAAAAATCAAACTATTCTATTATGAAAAGGATCAAAAATTGTGGGATAGTTTTCTTCCTCTGGTGGACAAAGAGCATCCCCACATTTATTCCCTTTCAACGGGTTTGTTTGTGGACCTTTTTCCTTTTGTGATATTTAGGGATGGGGAGTTTTTAGTGTGGCAGGGAGCTCTTTCTCCTTTTACCTATAAGAATGAAAAAGGAGAGATTTTAGAAGTCAAAACGGATGAGATAAGAGAAAAAATTCTTGAATATTGTGAATATTTCTTTTTAACTGAAAAGGCTAAGACAATTTTAAATAATTCTGATAATCAATACATAAGAAGAGCCTTTAGAAATCTTGAAAAAATAAAGAGAGATGAAAGTAAAGGGGACTATCTTTCCTTAATAAAGGATGTGTCAAATTATAAGTTCAGTTATAGGGCTCAGGAGAGAGAAAATAAATATCTTGAGTATTTGATAGCCAAAGCTTATAAGAAATTGGGTAATTTTTCTCAGGCAATTGTTTTAATGGAAAAAGTAATGGAAATGAGCCCTGACTTTCACTATCCTTACCTCTTGCTAATTGAGATATATATTCAGAACAATCAACCGACTAAAGCGAATTTTTTAATAGAAAGATTGAAAAAGCATGTGTTTCAACCGGAAATTTTGAAAAGGGTTTCTAAATTACAGGAAGCTCTAATAAAGAGAAAGGGAGTTTCTTCAAAACTAAAGCTCGACAAGGAACTAATAGATCTGAAAAAGAGATTGGAAGAGATGTCACCTGTGATTATAGGTAGAGAAGATAAAACCATGGAAGCTCTTGAAGCATTAAGCTGTATGAGGAAAAATTCCCTGATTATTTTAGGTGATCCGGGTGTTGGAAAGACATCAATTGTTTATAATGTTGTCCATAAGATTATTAAGGAAGAGGTACCAGAGAATCTTAAGGATATTCCTGTTTATGAGTTAAACATAGGAGCACTTTTTTCAGGGACAAAATACAGAGGTCAATTGGAGGAAAAGCTTCTTACTATGTTTAATAGGCTTGAAGAGGAACAGGCACTTCTTTTTATAGATGATATAAATTTTCTCATAGGAAATGATGCTACTAAAGGAGCTTCTTTTGATTTCTCCTCATTTCTAAAACCGTATCTTGAAAGGAAAAAGCTAAAAATCATAGCAACTTCAAATTATGAAGATTATATTAAAACCATTTCAAGAATACCTGTTTATACCCGTTTGTTTCAGAGGCTTGATTTAAAAGAGTTAGACAGGGATGATGTTTCTATAATCCTGAAGATAAAAGCTGATGAACTCTCAAGGTATCATAATGTTACAATTGATATTGAGAAAATTGTTGAACATATAGAGCTTGTAAAGCAATTTTTCAGAGAAAGGATGCTTCCCGATAAGGCTATCGAGCTTCTTGACAGAACATGTTCGAGAGTTAATTATGAATATTTCAGAGGTGAAAGAGAGGATAATATTGTAGGAGAGCTTGATTTCCTTAAAACCATAGCTCAGACAAAGGGAGTTGAACTGAGCACTATTTCAGTATCATTAAAAGAAAGACTGAAGAATCTTTCCTCTAATCTTAAAAAATCCATTATAGGACAGGATAGGGTAATAGATGAATTGGTAAAAAAGATTATACCTGCAAAGATGGGGTTTAAGTTAAATCCTGATAGACCAGATGGAGTCTTTTTATTTATCGGGCCTACAGGTGTTGGTAAAACAGAGCTTGCCAGAAAATTAGCAAAGGAGCTTTATGGAGATGAAAACAAGCTTTTAAGATTTGACATGTCAGAGTATATGGAAGAATTTACATTTTCAAGATTAATCGGAGCTGCTCCCGGCTATGTCGGTTATTATGACCAGAATCAGTTAACAGATGAAATGAAAAAAGACCCTTACAGAGTAATTCTTCTTGATGAGATTGAGAAAGCTCATCCTCAACTTATAAATATATTTTTGCAGGTTTTTGATTCTGGAGTTTTGACTGATGCAAGAGGGAATAAGGCTTATTTTGATAATTCTATAATTATAATGACTTCAAATGTCGGAACATCTCTCTTTTCAAAAATTAATGTTGGTTTTGATGATAATGGTATTAAAAAGGGCAAGGTAACAAAATCAGAACTATCTGCTGAGATAAAGAGATTTTTCAAACCAGAGTTTCTTAATAGAGTTGATGAAATCCTGTACTTTAACTCATTAACAAAAGAAGATGCTAAGAAGATTGTTGCAATAAAAATTGATGAGTTTAATAGAAAGATGAAAAACAAGCTTACAATAGAAGCGGATGATTTGATTATAGATTATCTTGCTGATAAGGGATTTTCTCAGGAATTCGGAGCAAGAGAGATACTTAGAGTTATACAGAATGAACTTCTTTTAAAAATTGCGAATAAAAAGCTTTTGGCAGAAGGTAGTTTTAGAAAGATATTTGTTTCATATGATAAAAAAACAGAGGAAATTATTATAAGGGAAGAAATCCTTGAGGCTGATAATATAAAAGTAGGTAAGGAAGAAGAGACAGAAAACTAAATTATTTTTCTTTTAATTTTTTCGATAATTGTTTGAAAACATACTTTATCTCTTCAAATCCTTTAAAAATTATTATTATTGAAAGTATGGTAAATGATGATACCGCAAAAATCAAAAGCAAAGCCCAGAATATTTCATATCCTTTCATTTTAATTCTCCTTTTAATCCTTTAAAGGTTGTATTATATTGTGTATAAAAGAACCTATGATCATTCCTCCTGCGGCTATAATATAACTCCAGTATCCTAATATACTTGCACTGTTTATTGGATCTTTGGGATATAGATTCTTTATAAAATCAGGGAAAATATTTCTAAAACTCTGAGGGAAAAAATACCAGGCAACTACCATTGCGCCTAAAAGGAAGGCAACATATGCTCCTCCGCTTCTCGCCCTGAATAAACCGAATTTCTTTTTCTCAAAGTAAATTCCACCAATGGCAGAAATTAAAGTACCTGCCAGATATAAATTCCCCGAAAGCATCAGGTAGAAGAATACCAATCCCTGAAAGTGATAGAAGAAGGACCACCAGATAATGAAAATCATAACAGAAAGCATTGTTAGTCTGCTTATGATCATCTGTGTTTTGTTGGGAAGATCCTTTCCTCCTCTTAATTTATTTGCCACAACACCAATAATATCCTGCGAGATCACAGAGCTCCAGGAAAGAAGATAGCTTGCATAGGTTGACATTGAGGCTGCTAAAAGGGAGGCGAAAACAAGCCCTAAAATTCCTTTTGGGGTTAAATGCAATATCATCAGAGGGACAGCCTGCATGGGATCTGCGGGCTTTCCCGGATTCAGAGTAAAGTATGAAAGTGCCAAAATTCCCCAGAATACAGGAATAACTGCTCTTGCCAGAAACATCACACTGGACCAGGTGAAAATCTTTCTTCCTGTTTTTGTATCCTTTGCACTGAAAATTCTCATAGTAATAAATGGTGCTACCGCAAGAACGGATAGCTGAAATAGGAGCTGCCATACAATAAAACTCCAGCCGAAATCTCCGATGAATGGATTAAACCCTTTTTCACCGAAATTTTTTGAGATTGAAGCAACTATATTACCCCAACCCATGTTGACTACACCGATAATCACAATAAAAACCATTCCAAAGCTGAGAAGTATAAATTGAATATAATTGGTAATGATAACTGATACCATACCACCCAATGCTGTGTATATTAATACTATCGTAAGCATAACCACCATTGTAAATAAAACGTATTTATGAGGTATGCCTGTTATTGTGTTTATGAAGTTTGCTTCAATTCCGGGAAAAACTCCGAAATTTATTATACCCCCTATGGCCATTAAAAGAGCCGAAAGGAATCTGATACCTCTTCCGAATCTTTTCTGAAAAAGCTCAGGGAGAGTCATTATTTTCATATCCATTAAAGGTTTTACAATAAAACCTGTTTTACCTAAAAAAACAAAAACAATAAAAAACGGTATTCCAATCATGAGAGCAACAAAGCCATTCTTATATCCTGCCTCCGAGAGATACATATATGTAATGATTCCGATCTCACTGCTGAGAAGAGAAACCAGACCGAGGTGAAATCCCATTGACCTGTCAGCCACAAGAAAATCCGCCATATTGCCAATATATTTTTTTACAAATGAGCCTGAATAGATTATAAGAATAATGTAGGCTGAAACGATGATATAATCCAAGAGAGTAAAATTCATTTTACCTCCATTAAATAAATTTGAAATTTGATGTTAACAAATAAATTCATTGTAGTCAATTTAACAGGATATACAGGGATAACCTTGTCAAAAAGGTAAGTTTGATCAGAAAAAAGTTTTTTATACTGGAGAAAGTTTTATT
>JALXDT010000018.1 GCA_027070475.1 Candidatus Aminicenantota bacterium
GAGTAAATATTGGTTAACCATTTTAAAAGAATTACATATTGGGGATCAACATATCTTAAACAACCTGATTCAAGAAGCGCAGGAAATTGCCTTGATTTTTGGAGCGATTGTTTCCCGAACTGCAAAAAAGTTGCAGAAGGGAAAAGAAGAATCTGATCATAATGGGTAAAGCGAGGATACTTGGTTTTTTATAAAAGAAACGAAAGAATATTATTGAACGTTTTTGTCATTAGAAATTTGGATGATGCTAAAGAGAAATAGGCACCTGGTTAATGAATTCCAGCAAATATCATCCGTACACACTTTTCACTTTTATCTTTTGCCGTTTATCTTTTAATTTTCCTTTTGTTGGCGCCTAACGGCTTCCTTGCCTGCTTAAACAGTCAGGCAGGTTTTAGCTTTTGTCTTTTTTCTTTTTTCTTTTGTCTTAAAAACAGGATTAGCCTAACATGAATGGTAAGCGAATATCATCTCAAGTTATAAAAATATTTATCGCTTTTTTTGTTTTTTGTCTTTTGTCTTTTGTCTTAATCTTTTCTTGTTCCAAAACCCCCACCAAGACCGAGGGCATTACCATCTCCGGGCGGGTGGTGCTGGAGGACACCACCGATTATAGCGGGGTGACGGTAATGTTGTTTAAGCCGGTGGAGATTGATACCGCATTAACCAATTTAAATGAGCGTTACCCCGGTGTGGGAATTGAAATAAACCAGCGCACGGAATTTTACTGGCGGGAACATACACCCCTTTATACCACCACAACAAATAAAAATGGCGAATGGAAATTTGAGAATATTCCGGATGGGGAGTATCATGTAGTTGCAGAAAAAGAAGGATGGGGGTGGAGGGTTTGGTATAATGTTTCTAAGGGAGAACACAATTTTACATTAAAAAAGGCTATACAAATAAGTGGTGTTATTAGCAAGGATTTAATTATCCCTAAGGATAATTTTGTGTATGTTTCCGATAAGGTTGTTTTTTCGGAAGGTAAAACATTGACTTTGGAAAAAGGAGTAATTATAGAATTCAAAAGTGATGCGAGTTTAGAGGTAAAAGGAAAAGTAGATATCTTGTTAAAAGTTGAAATTATAAAAAAGATTTTTTTGATTGTAATTATTGTTTGGTCTTTACAATACGGGATTAAAGGAATAATTGTCGGTCAAATAGTTTCTTCTTTGGTTTCTTTTGTTATTAATTCAGAATTTGGTGGAAAGACAATAGGTTTGGGGTTAAAAAAACAAGTTATAATTCTCATTCCTTATTTTGCTATCTCATTCCTTATTTCACTATTTGTTTATTATATCTTCAGAAAAAGTGATTCTCCCTATTTTTATTTATTAATGAAAGAAGCGATTGTTTTCTTTACTTCATATCTTTTTTTAGCTAAAATATTTAAAATGGATGCTTATTATGAACTGAAGGATATAATTTTAGATTTGATTAGGAGATTTTTTGAAGATGAAAAGTAAAAAAATATATGTCACAAGGCCATCATTACCGCCCCTTGAAGAATTTTTAAATTACCTTGAAGATATATGGGAAACAAAGTGGTTAACAAATAATGGCAAGTATCATAGGGAGTTTGAAGAAAAGCTTGCCGAATATCTTGGGGTTAATTTTGTTTCACTTTTTGCAAATGGGACACTGGCTTTAATCACAGCTTTACAGGTTCTTAAAATAACAGGGGAGGTTATAACAACTCCTTATAGTTTTGTTGCCACTACTCATTCTCTTTTCTGGAATTCAATAAAACCTGTCTTTGTTGATATAGAAGAGAATTCATTCAATATAGATCCGGAAAAAATAGAATCGGCTATTACTCCTAAAACCACAGCTATACTTCCAGTACATGTATATGGATATCCGTGTAATATTGAAAAAATTCAGGAGATAGCAGATATTTATGGTTTGAAAGTAATTTATGATGCTGCCCATGCTTTTGGAGTAAAAGTGAAAGGTCATTCTATTGCGGAATTTGGAGATCTGACGGTTTTGAGTTTTCATGCTACAAAAGTTTTTACTACTTTCGAGGGGGGGGCCATAATAAGTCATGATGAAAAAATAAAAAAAAGAATAGATTTTTTGAAAAACTTTGGTTTTGCAGGAGAGACAAAAGTTGTTCAACCCGGGATAAATGCTAAGATGAATGAATTCCAGGCAGCCCTTGGATTATTACAGCTAAAGTATATAGAGGATAATATTAAAAAAAGGAAAAAGATAGCAAATCTTTATCGAAAAAAACTCAAAGGAATTAGGGGGATAAAATATTTTGAAGATAAAAAGGATGTTAAGCATAATTATTCCTATTTTCCTATATTGGTTGAAGAAGATTATTCAATTTCACGGGACGAGCTTTATGAAAGACTCAAATCCAATGGTTTTTATGTAAGAAGATATTTTTATCCTCTGATAAGTGAGTTTTCTCCCTATAAAAGTTTACCAACATCAGACAGAGATAATCTAAAAAATGCATATGAAATTTCAAGAAAAATTCTTTGCCTTCCTATCTACCCTGAGCTCGAAGAAAAAGAGATCGAAAGGGTGGTGGAATTGATAATCCTTTATAATAAAAGATGAAAATTGCTATTATGCAACCATATTTTTTACCTTATATCGGATATTGGCAATTGATTAAAGCTGTGGATAAATTTGTTA
>JALXDT010000019.1 GCA_027070475.1 Candidatus Aminicenantota bacterium
GCTAAAAACTTTGGATACAAATTGGAGTTAGGCTTTGCCGCTATAAAATACAGGGAAAAAGCCTTCGGAACAGAATCACAAGGTGGAGGTCTGGGGTTTAGAGTGGAAACAGGACTGGTATATAAATTTCCAAAAAAGCTCTTCTCAGAATTATCCATTGGTTACATAAGCGGCATAGAAAAAAACAATATTTCTATATTAAAACTGGGAGGCATAAAAATTGAGGTTTCAATCGGAATTAGATTTTAAAGTCTTATTCAAGAGTGAAATAACTGAAAAATAACTTTTAAAAGAATTGAAGGGGAAAGGGCAGTTAAACGAATTATAGGGAGGATATGTAAGCTTGCTACTTGTAAGGGAGTTATTAAAAACTGACTTTAATGTTGGTGTTTCGGGCTTTGATAACAAAGAGGGAAAAGTGAATAGAATAAAGTCAGAAGATAAACATATAAAACCCATCCGAATTTAGTGATTAATCTTATGATTTGTGATAACATCGTATTTTGACATCCCATGGAACACCTCCTGCGCGGGTTTCTTTGTAAATGATTGTATATTATACATCTTCATGCGGAAGTGTTTTAATTCTTTATTTTTTCCCGGGCATTACAGAAGACCATATTATAAAGTTTTTACAATATTTCCCCTACTGCTCTAAGATTTTCTTCTTTTATTATTTTCACATTTACTATATCTCCACTTTCCTGAGTGGAAAATGAAATCTTTGTATTTATATAGTTTTCAGTAAGGGCTCTATTTTTGCTAATCAATATTGCTCTGAGTTCTTTTCCAATTTTGGAAGATATAAAATCCCCGTATCTTTTTCTATGAAACTCTTTTAAAATATCATATCTTTCTTTTGCGATTCTCTGAGGAGGATGCTTCATTTTTGCGGCAGGTGTTCCTCCCCTCGGTGAAAATCTGAATATATGAAGATAGTTAAGCTGAGAATTCTCAAGAAATTTCCTTCCCTTTTCAAATTCAACATCATCCTCTCCTGAAAAGCCTACAATATAATCGGCTGACAATAATACATCCCTCTTTTTATTAAGTTTTTCCAATATCTCATAATATTTTTTAATGGGGACCCATCGCCCCATTCTTTTTAAAACTTTTTCGCTCCCATTCTGAATTGATATGTGAAAATGGGAGGCTATTTTATCTTCATTTATTAAAAAATCCACAAGCTTATCATTCATGAGCCTGGGATCAAGAGATGTTAATCTTAAATAAAAATCTCCCCTAACCTTTACCAATCTCTTTAAAAGATTCAAAAATCCGTTCTTAATCCCCTCTTCCATTTTGTAAAATGCTATATTTACCCCTGTAATCACTATTTCCCTATATCCTTTTTCAATAAGGCTTTTTAAATTATTCTCTATTCTATCCTCAGATATACTTACAGCCTTCCCTCTTACATAAGGTATAATACAATAGGTACAACCATAATTACATCCATCTGCGATTTTTAAAAAACCTCTTGAAAGATATTTTCCCTGCTTTACTGTTGGTATATCGGACTGGAGGTTAAAATATTTAATAGTTTTGTCTACAAGATCATTTTTTTCATTATTATCAAGTATTAAATCAACATTGTTTTTTTTAAAAAACTCTCTGTGGGTATGTACCATACATCCGGCAACAATAATCTTTAAATTAGGTTTTTCCCGTTTTAAATGACGGATTAATCTTCTTATTTCAGAATCTGCTCTTCTTGTCAGAGTACAGGTATGAACTATTAAAAAATCTATATTATCTTTTTTAGGAGAATATATAAAACCTCTATTTTTAAACTCTCTTATCCACGAGGAAAGTTCAGCCTGATTTAATCTACATCCAAAATTATAGGCTGAAAAAACCGCCATAAGATGATATCTCTTTCTCTGTTTCTTCGGAATCTCTTATTACCTTATCTTTCTGTTCTTTTCTAAAATTATTTAATTTTTCCGCAAGCTTATCATCCTCCAGAGCAAGAATTGAAATTGCAAACAAAATGGCATTTTTAACTCCTGCTTTCCCAATAGCTGTTGTTGCCACAGGTATTCCTCCCGGCATTTGAACAATAGCCAAAAGAGCATCAAGTCCATTAAGATCAGATGATGGAATGGGAACTCCTATGACAGGTAAAGTTGTATAAGAAGCTATGACTCCAGGTAAATGAGCTGCAGCTCCGGCAACAGCGATTATTACTTTAACTCCCTTTTCCTCCATCTTTTTTACAATTTCTTTGGTTCTTTCGGGAGTTCTATGGGCTGAACTTACAACAAATGTAAATTTTACAGAAAATTCCTCAAAGAGAGTTAAATAAGATTTAACATAAGAAAGATCAGATTTGCTTCCCAAAATTATTCCTATCATTATTTTTTCTCCATACCGATATCTGTTCTATATCTCATTCCTTCAAAAGAAATAAAGGAAATTGCAGAATATATTTTCTCCATGACTTTATCAAGCGAAGGAGCTATTGCACAAATATTCAAAACCCTTCCTCCATTTGTATAATATTTACCACCTTCTTTTTTCGTACCTGCGTGAAATATTTGTACACCTTCAATCATTTTTGCCCTTTTGAGTCCATATATTTCTTTACCCTTTTCATACTTTTCAGGGTAACCACCTGAAACAAGGACAACACAGGCTGAAGGTTCAAGCGACCATTCAATATTTATATCTTTTATTGTATTATGGATTACTCCATCTATTACCTCAAGAAGATCCGTTTTTAGCCTCATCATTATAGCTTGAGTCTCCGGGTCTCCAAAACGACAGTTGTATTCAAGAACCTTGGGACCTTCCTCTGTTAGCATAAGTCCCGGATATAAGAGTCCCTTAAACATCCTTGATTCCTGTGCCATACCATAGATTGTGGGCATAACAATTTTTCTCTGAATATCTTTTATCAAATCATAGTCAACATAAGGTGAAGGAGAAATTGCACCCATACCTCCTGTGTTCGGGCCTTTATCCCCATCTTCCAATCTTTTGTAATCCTTTGATGTAACCAGAGGGAAGCCTCTCTTTCCATCGGAGAAAACCATAAAAGATGTTTCAACTCCTTTTAAAAATTCTTCAAATACAACTTTTTCTCCGGCTGAACCGAATTTTTGGTTTATCATCAAGTCTTCTACTGCTTTATAAGCTTCCTCCTTTGATTTTACAATAATACTTCCTTTTCCCCCAGCCAAACCATCAGCTTTTATCACATACGGGAAATTAAATATTTTCTGTTTAATGAAGCTCTGTGCTTCTTCAGGTGTATTTGCAACTCTAAATTTTGCGGTGGGAATTTCATACTTTTTCATAAATCTTTTAGCATAAACCTTACTTCCTTCAATAATAGATGCATTCTTTGATGGTCCGAAGATATTTAATCCTCTCTTTTCAAACTCATCCACAATACCACTAACAAGAGGAGCCTCAGGCCCCACAATTGTATAATCTATTTTCTTTTCTTTGGCAAAATCTGCAACTTCCACAATTTCATTTAAAGAGATATTTACATTCTCTCCGATTTCAGATGTACCACCATTTCCTGGAATCAGGTAAAGTTCCTTTATTTGAGGGCTTTGTGATAATTTCCATGCAATACTGTGTTCTCTACCTCCTCCACCTATTACCAATACCTTCATTTTTTTCTCCTTATTTTATAATTATATATTTTAACATTCTTTGAGCAATGAATAAATAAAAACTCTTAATTTTGAAGCTTCCACAGGATGGAAACTTCTGAAATAAGGATATCATCCTTTTCAAGTCTTACTTCATACTCCTCAATATTATCAGCAATTTCATAATATTTATCTTCAAGATCTGCAATTTTATCTTCCAGCTCCTCCTTAAAGCTTTCAAGGTCTTCTTCATATTGAGAAATCTTCATTTTCCCCTCTTTTATTCTGCTCTCTGTTGTTTTAGTCATTCTTCTCTTTCTTGCGGCAGTGGAAAGAACTCTTCTTGATTTGCTTCCCAAGAGGAGACCTAAAACAGACTCCCCTATGGACAAATACTCTTCGACTTTCTTATTTCCATACTCAGCTTCAAGTTTTTGTACCCTTAATCTTTCCCTTTCAATTCTATCCTTTATTCTATCTATCTTTCTTTCATAGCTTTCTTTTAGTTTTTCCACTTCCTTATCAATCTTTTTCTCAACCACTTCCCTGCATCTGAACCTGAAGTCATCTTCATTTTCTCCAATCTTTGAAACAAGATTAAGCTCTTTGTTAATAAAGAGTTTAAGACTTAAATTTGTAAACAGATGATTTTTAACCTGTTTTTTCACTTTATTGAGACTACTGTAATTTATTCTATTGGAGAATGGCTTATACCCCAAAACATTATCATCGGGCTCAGAGGAATATTCTCTTTCCTCCTTGGAAAGATTTATTTCAAAATCATTGGTATACGCAGGAATTTCAGCATTATACTTTTCTCTTATATAAAGAGAATACTTATTTTCATCAAAAACTATCTCACTTTTTACCAGAAAGTAAGGCTGATAAAATTTATTGCTTGAATCAGTCGAGGTTTCAAAATAGTTTTTAATTTGAATTTCTGTTGTAGGAAGATAGGGTAAAAGATCACTTCTTATCTTTTTTGATGAAGGTTTTTTATCTTCCACGGTTTCTGAAATTTCCTCTTGTTTTATATTCTCAGGTTTCAAATCCCTGATTTGCTCCCTTGTAAGAGGTCCCGTCAGGTATGATATTGCCCATCTTGTGTGAAAAAAACTAATACCTGATTTATGCACATTTTTTATCATAAAAACTCGTTTTTTCAATGATGACATGTACTCTTTAGCCTCTTTTCCATCCACTATTTCACCGTCTTTCCCGGAAAGTCCCTCAAGTCCTTCCGCCACTCTTTCCTTATCTCCCTCCGCCTGCAATCTTCCTATAAACCAGCTTCCTGCATTCGTAAGTCCTTTGTAATCTATATCCTTAGGATTCTGCGTTACAAGAACAACACCCAATCCAAAAGCTCTTGCCTGTTTTAAAAGTAAAAGAAGAGGCGTTTTTGAAGGAGGATTTAATGGGTAAGGAGGGAGATATCCGAAAATCTCATCCATATAAAAGATATATTTCAGATCAGATGTTCCCTCCTGTTTCCTTATCCAGAAAAGTATTTCATTCAATAATAAACTTACAAAAAACATCCTTTCATTTTCAGATAAATGAGCAATATAAAAAATATTAACAGGAACCTTCCCCCCTTTTCTTTTATAAAGTCTTTCAGCAGACAATGGCATTCCGCTTGTCCAGAATCTGAAGGAAGGAGAGGCAACAATATTATTTATCTTAAATGCAAGCTCAATTCTCTCTCTCTCATCTATTATCTGGTTTATATCAAAAACTCCTAATTTTTTAATCGGAGGCTTCTGAATATTTAAAATCAACTCTTCAATTGAGATACTTTCACCTCTTCTCCAGAAATACTCTATTATATTTGAAATTAAAATATGAGGTTTGCTTTTTAGAGGATCACTTTCTATATCCAGAAGGGAAAGTAGAGCTGAAACAGAGTTTCTTATCTTCTCTACAAGAGCCTCCTCATCCTCTTCAAAACTTTCTTCCGGTTTTTTAAACCCTTCAAGGATACTAATTGATAACCCGGAGGATGAACCCGGAGTAAAAATTCTTATATCTGCTTTTTCTTTGATATTCTTTATTTTTTCCTCCGAAACCTCCCACTCCTTAAGCCCATTTTTCCACATGTTTGCTATTTTTTCCGAATATTCTTCTATAGTCATTCCTTCCTTTCTTGCTTCTACAGGAGAAACCCATTTTTTAAAATCTTCTTTTTTCATATCAGGAAAAATTAATGATAAATTGCTGACATCACCCTTCGGGTCAACAACAATTATGGGGATATCCTCCTCTATTGCCTCCTCAAGCATGGTTATACACAAACCGGTTTTCCCGCTTCCTGTCATCCCGAAAACCACTGCATGTGTGGTTAAATCTTCTGTCTCATAAAGAAATTTTTTGTTCTCAACTTTTTTCGAATTGACTGAAAAATTTTTCCCTAAATAAAATAATCCATCTCCCATCTTTGCTCCTTTATTTTAAAATTATTTAAAAATAATAATAAAAAAATAGAATTAAAACAAGCCCACACTCTGCATTAAAATATCGAAAAAGGAAATAACATAGCATAAAACTTCAAGCACAATATAGCATTGAGCTTCAAGACTTAACGCTCAATGCTTCTTTTCGGCTTAAATTTACTTAACCTCAATTTCTGTATACAATATATTAGTTATTAAATTAAAAGGAGAGAAGAATGAGAGAGAGTTTAACAAAGGATGAACTTTTGAATTTGATTGTAAAGGTTTTTCCGAATTTTGATAAAGGGGATAAACTTGCATTTTTGGTTGATATCCCGCGAAAAGCAGAAGATGATAGCAAAAAGTGGAAAGAGAGAAGGGAAATTGCAAAAAACTGGACTGATATTTTAAAAGAAGGCAAAGATGTGATTGGTCTCGGAGATGTGAGCCTTTTTGGTTATGAAGCTGTTTCTGCAAACAATGCAAATCTTCCAGATTATGCTTTTAAGATTGATAAGGATAAAATTCCGGATCTTGCCTCAGAATTAAGCAATTTCGAAAAGGTAAGTTTTAAAGATATATTTTCAGATTATAAAATTTTTATTGCCATGACTCAGCTATCAGCAACAGCTCCTTTGAAAAACGGTGCAAAAGTCCATGGTTTTAGAGCTGCTACAATGCCAGGCTTTTCTTCGGAGATGATCCCGGCTTTGAAAATTGATTATGAGATGGTAGCAAAAAAAGTCAGGTGTGTTAAAGAAAAATTGGATGATGCAGAATCCGCTGAAGTTATATTTTCCGTTAAAGGAGAAGAGTACAGAATTTTATTTGATTTAAGATACAGAAAGGCTCACGAAAGCTCCGGAAGATTTCCTCAAAAGGGAACTGCCGGAAACCTTCCAAGCGGAGAAGCATACATAGTACCCTATGAGGGAGAATATGGTGAGAGTAGAACAGAAGGTATAATTCCCGTCCAAATTGGGAAAGATATAGTTTTTTATAAAGTAAAAAACAACAGAGCTATGGAAGTTTTTGGAGAGGGAGAAAATGTAGAAATAGAGAGAGAGCATTTAAAAAAAGAGCCAGCCTATGGGAATATTGCAGAGCTTGGATTTGGAGTTTTATATGAGTTTGGTTTAACACCCATAGGAGAAATTTTGCTTGATGAAAAACTCGGTTTTCACATAGCTTTCGGAAGAAGTGATCACTTCGGAGGTCAGGTGGGGCCTAAAGATTTTTCATCTCCTGAAGAGGTTATTCATCTTGATAGAATCTATATAAAGGAGATTCAACCTGATATACTGGTAAAATCCTTGACTCTGAAATTTAAAGATTCGGAAAAAATCTTAATAGAAAATAATAAGATTAAAACAGGAGAACAACAAAAATGATGAAAAAAATTCTCTTTTTAATTATTTTCACTGTTTTTTTCATAGAAAGCATTTTTGCTGACCCTCCATGGGATTTTAATACCTATTTTTACACATTGCCCTTTTCTCACTTTAAGTCTGTTGAAGGAAGCAGATTTGATAATTACACCCTTGAATTTAATGGAATAGATTTAACATCTCCCATTGATAATTCCCCTTTTTTAATCCCCTCTCTATATATTTTCTCTAATCTAAAAAATGATTCACTTATATCCAATAAATTTACTCTGGTCAAGAGGGAAAAGAGGGATACTTTTGGATTTTACAGAGACGGACTTTCAATGAAAAGCGGGGCGTCAAGGAATATATCAAACACTCTCTTTTTTTCAAAAGCATTTTCGGATTCATTCTCATTAAGTATTGGCATATTAAATTCAGGTAAAAGTTATTATCACTATAACAATGTCTTTCATGGACCAGGAGTTGAAATTTTATCGGTTTTTAATAGAGGAAATTCAAAATTATCATTTTATGGAAATATTCAATTTACCAATGATTCTTCCTATCTCTTTGATGAGCTTGAAAATTCTTCAAAATTAAAATTTGAAGATGATGCATTGGCAAAATTTGCAAAAATCTTTGGTGGAATAAGTTATATATATGATTCAGATTTCTTAAGCTTTCTTTCCTCTCTTTCCTACGGAGGGAAAAGTCAAAGAGGAGATAATCAAAAAACTGCTTATTATAGTAGCAATACAAACAGCTGGACCGGGAATTTTCCCTATAATATATCCGATTCATATTTTAAATTTAAAAACAAAATTAGCTTAAGGTTGATAGATAATAAAAATTTTAAAATAATCCCGACTGCTCATATTATACTTTCTTCTGCAAATTCAAAAAGGGAAATTCCTGAAGAAGGAATTATGTTTGACAATAACTTAAAGATTTTTGACTATGGCTATAGCAATAATGCTACTCTGACAAAACTATCACCCGCACTCTACTTTTTTAAAGCCTTTAACAATGATTCAGTGAAGTTTTTTGCAGATGCTGGTTTTGATTTTTTATGGTATTCAGGAGAAAACTGGGGAAAATCTATTCTTTTAGCCTCTCCTAAAATAATATCAGGTTTAAACATTAAAACTGGCGCCTTGAGAATACTCTTCGGTTTTTCTCTTTATTCATCCCCGATAAATTTGGCAAAACTTTTTTATTTAGGGAATAATTTTTATCAAAACGGCACCTCTTTAGGTATTGGAGGTAAATACCAACTTACTTCTATTTTAAATCTTGAAGCCTCAGTAGATAAATTTGTTCGTGGACAAAGTTTTCAAGGACTAGGACAAACTTTTAGCATAGGTTAAAGAACCATTTTTTAATTTTTTGATACCTTACAAG
>JALXDT010000020.1 GCA_027070475.1 Candidatus Aminicenantota bacterium
CTATTTTTATTCTCGCTTTTCCCTCTCTTAATTTCATATCCTTTGAATATTTTTCTCTAATCTTTTTAAGGTCTGATAATTTCATTTTAACCTCCTTTAATTTTCTTCAGCTTTTTTAAAATCTCTGATTATATTTAGCGCCTTTTGAGGGCTTAATCTTCCGAAAACCTCTTCATCAATAACCATGACAGGAGCAAGCCCGCAAGCACCAAAACATCTTGCAGTGGAAACAGTGTAAAATTTATCCTCAGTGGTTCCTCCAACCTCAACATTTAACTCTTTGCAAATAGCATCAAGAACAACTTTTGAACCTTTTACATGGCAAGCTGTTCCCGTGCAAACATTAACAATATGTTTTCCAATGGGTTCTGTCCTGAAAAAATTATAAAAGGTGACAACTCCGTAAATCTCAGAAAGAGGAATGTCTAATTCCATTGAAACAAATTTTTGAACCTCTGAAGGTAGATAACCGAAAATACTTTGAGCCTTGTGCAAAACCTGAATAAGAGGACCTGGAGTTTTTTTATGCTCTGAAATAAATTTTTTTAATTCCCGATATTCCTTATTATCGGGGATATGAAACCTTTCATTCTCCATAAAAACCTCCTTATAAAGCCTGATTTTTTATTAATAAATTGTATAATTTTCCCGAAAGTTCAAAAGTTCCTTCTTTGGAGCTAAGTATAGTAATTCCCTCCTCCTTAGCCTTTTTTAAAACCTCTTCGGAAAGCGTTCCGCCATTTGCAATTAATATTGCGGGTATCTTTTTTAATTGAGCAACTGCAATAATATTCATGTGTTTCTGAACTGTTATCCAGATATCTCCCTCTTTTGCATTTGCCATCACATTGGACAGAAGGTCAGAGGAGTAACCTCCCCTGATTTCACTATCTTTGCCTATGTTTAAAACCTCTAATTTCATCTCATTTAAAATATCTTTAATTTTCATCTTTCCTTCCTCTCTATTTGTTAAGTTCTTAACAATAAGGTATAATAATATAATCCATTTTTAAAAAAATGTCAATACTTTTGTTAAATTTTTCACAAATTAAATTGTTGTTTAGAGAAGAGTTATTTTTTTACCTTTTTCCCGCCTTATTTATATACCTTTTTCTATAGTGAGAAATGAATTTCTTCCTTGTTTTCTCTATAAAATCATCTAATTTAAATTTAGGTCTAAATTTATTCTTGCGACTCATCAAAAATCCCCCTTTCCCTTTTCATTTCTTTAAGCTGTTGTAATCTAAGGTCATATCTCATTTTAAAAGGGAAAAGAGTCATTATCACAAGAATTGAGATTATGATTAATAGCATAGAACGAAAATAGGATGCTCCTAAAAGAAATGCAAGTAACCCTATCGCACCTATTGCACTGCCTATGCTCATTAATACAATATCCATTGTCATCCAATATGAAGTTGCCTCATCTGTTGTTTTATAAACTATTTTCGAAGGAAAATATATGAATTTTTTTAAAGCTATAATGAGAAGAATTAAAAAAGCTGAAGCATAAAACGAATATTTCTCAACATTTGTGGGATTATTCTGAAAAATTCTGTTTATATGCATTATCTTGTCAAATACAAAAAGAGCCGGTATGTAGATTATAACTGACCCAATAAATGAAAAACTTATGATTTGAAGTTTTCTTAAATTTTTTTCATTCATTAGTCCTCTCCTATCTGTTTATTTAGCTGAGAAATAATTCCAGGGGAATCTCTCCATTTTTCCTTAACTTTTACAACCAATTCCAAAAAGATTTTAGTGTTGGTTAAAAACTCAAGCTCTTTTCTCGCACTTTTACCAATTCTTGAAATCATCTGGCCTTTCTTACCGATTAAAATTGCTTTTTGGGAATCCTTTTCAACAAAAATTTCAGCATAAATATAGAGGACTCCATTTTCTCTTCTTTCCACTTTATCCACAAGGACAGCCACAGAATATGGAATTTCATCCTTGGTCATATTTAAGATTTTTTCCCTTATAATCTCAGAAATCAAAAATTTTCTTCTTACAACAGTAACACTGTCCTCGGGATATAAAAGTTCTCCTTCCGGCAAATATTCAAAAATTTTTTGATTTAATATATCAAAATTTGCTCTTGTTAGAGCTGAAATCGGAATTATTTCATCAAATATATTCATATCCTTAAATTTCTCAATTATTGGTAAGGCTTTTGACTTTTTAACAAGATCTATTTTGTTTATTAATAGGAATTTTGGCTTTTTATATTTTTTCAGAAGCTCCAGTGAAAACTCATCACCTTTTCCCCATTTTTTAGTAATATCTATAAGAAAAAGAATAATATCGCATTCTTCAAGAGCTGAGTATACCTCTTCCATCATTTTTTTGTTTAATGTGTGTAGAGGTTTGTGGATTCCCGGATTATCAAGAAAAATTATTTGACCTTTTTCCTCCGTATAAATCCCAACTATCTTATTTCTTGTAGTCTGCGGTTTATCTGATACTATTGAAACCTTACTTCCTAAAAAGGAATTAAGAAGAGTTGATTTTCCCACATTGGGCCTTCCTACCAAAGATACAAAACCTGATTTCATAAAAATTTCTCCTTCTTTTATATTTTATTATAACTCTTTTTTGCAATCAAGAACAATTA
>JALXDT010000021.1 GCA_027070475.1 Candidatus Aminicenantota bacterium
GTATTCTTTCATTAAAGTTTTAACATATATAGTTTCAAAATATTTTTCTTTTTTCGCTTTTCCCCTGATTTTGAATTTTTTTATGATTTTTCCCGCTATTTCGGAAGGGGAGTTTTTTGAAGTATTAACAATATAATCGGCAAAATCATAAACTCCTTTCCTTTGAGAAAAAAGAAATTTTAGATTCTTCTCTTTCAAGAGTGGTCTTTTATTATCATTTTTTAATCTCTTTCTTATTGTTTCTATTTCAGTCTGAAGATAAATTATTTTTCCCATTTTTTTTAAAAGCTTCCGGTTTTCAGGATTAACGGGTAATCCTCCTCCGGTTGCTAAAACAATATTCTTAAGATTAGTAATTCTTCTAAGAGCTTTTGATTCAAGTTTTCTAAAATAAGTTTCTCCGTATCTTTTAAAAATTTCGGTTATCCTCATTCCTTCTCCATATTCTATGTAATCGTCGGTTGAAAGTTTTTTAAGTTCACTCCTTTTTTCTATTTCATCCGCAACAGAGTCTTTACCAGCTCCCATAAATCCCACAAGAATCAAATTAGAATCCATTTTCCTTTATCCTCCTGAGGTAATTTTCAAAATTTTTTTCAATGTCGGAGATATTATCTCCACCGAATTTTTCCAGAAATGCATCAGTTAGAACATAGGAGAGCATAGCTTCCCCAATAACTCCTGCGGAAGGGACAATAACTGTGTCTGATCTTTCAACATGAGCTTTTGCTTCCTCTTTTGTTTTTACATTTACAGATCCAAGAGGTTTCATCAATGTGGGAATTGGCTTTATTGCTATTCTCACAACAATATTTTCTCCATTGCTAATTCCACCTTCAATGCCTCCTGCCCTGTTTGTTTTCCTGTAAAATCCTTTTTCTCCGAAAAAAATCTCGTCATGTACTTGAGAGCCTACACTACCACTGTTTTCAAAAGCTTTCCCTATCTCAACACCTTTCACGGAAGGAATCGAAAAGAGAGCTTCTCCTATTTTTGCATCAAGTCTCCTTTTAAAAAAAGTATGTGAACCGAGCCCAACGGGAATATTTTCAGCAACTATTTCACTTACTCCTCCAAGGGTATCTCCCTTCTCCTTTATTTGTTTAATAAGAGAAATCATTTTTTTCTCGGCAACCGGATCAGTACATCTTAGAGCCGTATTATCAGCTTCCTCAGGGGATAACTTTCTATTTTCTATTTTTATATTGCCAATGGAGATTGTGTGTGAATAAATTTTTACTCCGAATCTTCTTAAAAACATTTTAAAAAGTCCTCCTGCAGCAACCCTTGAAACAGTCTCTCTTGCCGAGCTTCTTTCCAGTATATCCCTTATATCATCTACTCCATATTTAAGATAACCTGAAAGGTCAGCATGACCGGGGCGGGGAATCAAAACTCTCCTTTCCTCTGAGCTTATCTCAGGATTCATTATATTTTTCCAGTTTTTAAAGTCTTTGTTTTCTATCATAAAAGCTATGGGCGACCCTGTTGTTCTTCCGCCCCTTATCCCTGAAAGAATTATGACTTTATCCTCCTCTATCTTCATTCTATTTCCTCTGCCAAAACCTCTCTGTCTTCTTCTTAATTCCCTGTTTAAAAATGAAAGGTTAACTTCCATCCCGGCAGGAAAGCCCTCAATAATGACAATATTTGCCTTTCCATGGGATTCTCCTGCTGTTATCATATTAAGCATTTTTAATCCTCCTTATTAGTAAATTTTCATCTAACTCTTTTCCTGTCCAGATTTGAAAGGCTTTTATGGCTTGATAGATAAGCATTATAAGACCGTTTATTATTTTAATATCTTCTCCTTGCCATTCCCCTTCATCGTACTTGAGTTCATAATAAACAGATCCTTTCTTCATACTTTTCGTATAATTTCTGAAAGAAACAGGGGTAGCATTTACAAGAATATCAAGTGAACTTACAATTAATTCCATTTTATCAATATGAACCGGAGTTGAGGAAAAAACTCTGCTGAAATTTTCCGCCTTCCTTTTGTCTCTGGCGATTATAAAAAACTCTTTCGGCTTTTTTCCTTTTATTACATAGGCACACGCCTTTGCCACACCACCAGTACCCAATACGGCAATCCTTTTATCCCTTAAATCCAGTTTGTAAAAATCCAGAGATTTATCAAAGCCATAAACATCCGTATTAAAACCCTTTAATTTTCCTTCCTTAACTTTTACAGTATTTACAGCACCTGTTTTTAAAGCGAAATCTCCAAAAAAATCAAGATAATCAAACACGGTTTCCTTGTATGGGATTGTCACATTGATTCCAGAAATATGTCCCTCTCTTACAAAACTGATAAAATCATTTAGCTTTTCGGGAGGAATAGCATATTTTTCATAAATACCTTTAATACCGGATATATAAAACATCTCCCGATGAAGAATAGGTGAAAGTGTATAATTTAGCGGATAACCCAAAATCCCTGTTCTAAGCATTGTTCACCTCAGGTAAATTCACAAATATTCCTTTATTTATTTTTATTCTTTTTATCCTTTTATCCATTTTTTCCCTTCTGTCATAATTTTCTTAAATTTTTCTCTATCCCCCTTTAAAATTGAATTTTCTATCTCTTCAAGACTTTCTTTTAATTTTTTCAAAACATTGGTTTCATTTTCATTATATCTCTGAATGCTAAAATAAAGGTCAGGATCTTCATTTATCACACTTTTTGAAGTTTCTATCTGAGAAAAAAATGTTGTGCTTCCAAATCCGGTCAATTCAATATACGAAAATCCGCTCTTTTTGAGTGTGTTAACAAAATTAATGCTTATAAGATGAGAAAGATTTAATACATATGATATTATTTTGTCGTGTTCATAAACCGGTATTTCAACCACATTTGAAGAATCATCAAAAAGTCCCTTGACCTTATCATTGGCTTTTCTGTTTCCAAGATCACAAACACAAAATATTTTATCAGAGTAAAATTCCGCATCAGGGCCAAAAAGAGGATGGGTGCTTGTTATCAAAAGTCCTTTTTCAATTGCTTTTTTAAAAGAACTCAATAATGGAGATTTAATACTCGCAATATCAAAAACAATTCCTGGATATCCTGAATCTGCCATTTCTTCAATGATTGCTCCCGTTTTTTCAATAGGGGTTGCCAGTAAAACAAAGGAGGATTTTTCCATTCCTGTTTTAAAATCCACCCACTCATCATTTTGTAAAGAATAGTTAACATCATACTTATAAACATGATGCCCTTCCCTTTCGAAAAAGTTTGAAAACCATTGACCCATCTTACCTTTTGCTCCCACTATAAAGATATTTTTCCTGTCTTTTTTTGATGTTCTCAATTTTTCCTGAATACGTCGGGATTCTTTCATTAAGTTCTCTAAAATATCCACTATAAGATGAGTTGAAATTCCGAAAATAGAAGCCTGTTTTTTCCCTTTCTCAATAATTTCCTTTTCAATTTTTTCATTTTTTACTGGAAGATTGAGTAATTTTTTTAATTTACCGATTTCATTTGCAATGTCAAATCTTTCTTTTATCAGTTTTACAATCTTTTCATCAATTTCCCTGATTTTTTTTCTTAAAATATCAAGTTCTCTCATTTTATCTCAGTCTCCTTTCTGTTTTTCTTTATGATAGAATTTAAATGTTTGGGCTCCACTAATTTAAAAATTCCTATTTCATTCTCCTTTAATTCCATTCCTTTATGAAAAAAATCCCCTGAAATTTTCATAAAAGAGAGATGTTTTTGTTTGTGTGGATTTAGTGATTTTCCCATTGTTTAATGTAAGAATCGATAATGGGAATAGATTAGTTGTATCTTTTTAATTATCTTTTACTATTCCCATTATTGTAAAAAGAGGTGTTCAGGTTGTTTTTACGATGAGGCTTTCAGTTCCAACAATGGGAATAAGACTTTCCCCGTAAAAAAAATAATAAGCAAATTCATTCCAGAACCTAAAATAGAAGGCTCCCCTTGTAAAATTTTTTGTTTTGGAATGAATTTGCTTATTCATTTTAAACCTCCATCTAAATAAAATTTCACTTTTTTTAACATATTATTTTTCTTGTGTCAATAGTTTTTCTTTTTTTATAAATTAAACTTTAGAGTCTTTCCAATTTAATCGTAAAATGTCTCATAATAGGAGCTTCGTATATTATTTTAAAGCCTCTTTTTATTTGCTCCCTTCTTTCAAAAACATTTGCAGCAGCCGCTGCAACATAGTCCATATGATTGTTTGTATAAACTCTTCTTGGTATGGCAAGTCTGAGGAGTTCAAGCTTAGGAAATCTCTCTTTTCCGGTTTCAGGGTCTCTGTCTGCAAGTATTGTTCCTATCTCAACTCCTCTTACTCCTCCTTCAATATAGAGTTCAACTCCTAAAAGTTGTGCCGGATATTCGCTTTGAGGTATGTGAGGGAAAAATCTTTTTGCATCAATAAAAACAGCATGCCCCCCAACAGGTTCAAGTATTGGAACTCCATATTCTTTTAATTTTTTACCAAGATATTCAACTTGCTTGACTCTGTATTCAAGATAATCGTATTCCGTAGATTCATAAAGCCCTCTTGCAAGAGCAGCCATATCCCTTCCATTCATTCCCCCATAGGTGACAAACCCTTCAAACATAATATTAAAAACACTTGCTTCTCTAAAAAGCTCTGGATCCCTCATAGCAATAAAGCCACCCATATTTACCATTCCATCCTTTTTGCTGCTCATTGTCATTCCATCAACATAGGAAAACAGTTCCTTTACGATTTCTCTTATTGTTTTGTTTTTGTAAGCTTCCTCTCTCTCTTTGATAAAGTATGCATTCTCTGCAAACCTTGCTCCGTCTATAAAAAGTTTAACTCCATACTTTTTACAAAGAGCTGAAACCAATTTGATATTTTCAAGGGATACCGGTTGGCCTCCGCCAGTATTGTTTGTTATTGTTACAATTACAAAAGGAATTTTTTCAATAGGATTTTCCTTAAAAACTCTTTCAAGTTTATTCAAATCAACATTTCCTTTAAATGGATAATTCAACGTTGGATCAAATCCCTCATCTATTGTGCAGTCAACAGCTTTTCCTCCTCTAAACTCTATATGTCCCTTGGTTGTGTCAAAATGAGAGTTTCCGGGAATTATATCCCCTTTTTTTACAAGAACAGAAAACAGCACATTTTCAGCAGCTCTTCCCTGATGGGTAGGCAGAAAATATTCAAAGCCCAAAATATCTTTTATTGCCTCTTTCAGTTGATAGTATGAGCGGGAACCTGCATAACTCTCATCCCCTTTCATAAGCTCACTCCACTGAATATCACTCATTGCACCTGTACCTGAATCTGTTAAAAGATCTATGAATACAAGCTCACTTTTCAAATTAAAAAGATTATAATAACTATCCTTAATATATTTTTCTCTCTCCTCTTTTGTTGTCCTTTTCAGATTCTCCACCATTTTTATTTTAAATGGTTCTGCAAACGGCAACTTCATTCTCTCCTCCTTTTCTCTTTGATTTTATAATTATATACTATGTAAGACTTATTTGGAAACAGAAGGACCTTTATTATTTCAAAAGCTTGCCATAAGTTGGAAAATATAATAGATTTTTTTATGAGGAAGTTTTGGCTTGTTTTCATTCTTATTTTGAGCTTTGTCTTTTTATCTTTTAAAACAATCAGAAAAAATTTCGGTTTTAACAAGAAAATAAAGTTGTGTAACAACACTCTTTTGATGAGATTCGGAGGAGTTAGAGCCTCTGAATATGGCATCAAACCATTTCCCACTGCTGAAGAGTGGACAAGATATAGTGTTAAAATTGCAAGTAAATTTAGGGACTTTAAACCGGCGGTTATCTGGATAGTAGGAGTGGCTTATGATAATGGTTCATGCGGTCTTAATTTTCCCTCTGACGGAAAAGAGTATCCCTATATATCATTTGCAGAAAAGGATGAAAATGAGGAGTATCTCAGCTATTTTGATAATCTTGGTATTAATGTATTTTTACAGGTTGAGCCGGGAGATGCGGATATTCCAACATTAATTAATTTAATGCTGAAGAGATATGGAAAACATCCGTCGGTTGTAGGATTTGGAGTTGATATTGAATGGTATAAATGGAGTAAATATGAAGATGGAAAACCTGTTTCGGATGAAGAGGTAAAAAATTGGGTGAATCTGATATTAAGTTTTAACAAAAATTATGCTCTTTTTTTAAAGCATTGGGAGATTGAAAAAATGCCCCCTGAATTCAAAGAGCATCTTATTTTTATAAATGATTCTCAGGGATTTTCCTCTCTGGGAGAAATGATTGATGAGTTCCAAAACTGGGGAAACTATTTTTCTTCCTCACCCGTTGCTTTTCAGATAGGTTATGAAGCTGATAAAAACTGGTGGCAGTACTATTATGATCCGGCTGGTAAAATAGGAGATGAGATTTTAAAAAACATTCCAAACTGTAATGGGATTTATTGGGTTGATTTTACATTAAAGGATGCCTTTATAAAAAGAAAAAGAGGGATAAGGTAGACTAAAATAATTTTGGTTTTTTCCGAAAAAATAGTATGAGGATAAATTCTGTGGCAGTTAAATTTAATCTTCAAGCTTTAAGGGTAAAGAAGGATATTAAAATTAATAATATTGTTGTTAAGGAGAGAGAGATTTTAATTAAAACAAATTTAAAGGTTGAGGTCAGGTTTAGCTTTATAAGAAAGATAAAGGTTAGCAACAACAAAATAGATGATGACCTTCTTGAGGTTTTGAAACAGATGGCAATTGAGTTATCTAAAATTGCAATGAAGAAAGGCAAAAAGAGGATATCCCTTGAATTTTTTGACCAAAAGACAGCTCTCAAAATTGCTTCATTTGAAGATGGTAAATTTTTAAGGGATTATCTATCCTTGATGAGGATGATAGAGATGACAGATGAGATTTTATACAAGGATGATAAAACTGTTGATCACTATAAAATTATTCCGAAGGTTACAGATTATTTAATAAAAAGTTCAAAGGAGATTTATACAGTGGAATATGGTAAGATGAGCCTTGAACTTGATTTTGTAGCTAACAATAAAATAGGTCAGGTTTATAATATCCACTAATAATCTTTAGCAATTTTTATAAAAAAGTGCAATTAAATAATTTTTTAGAAAAACCAACTATCTTTCAAAAATTTATTTCAAGGTTTTCAAATGAATCTAGTTTGTAATTCTGTTTACTCAGAAACTAATTATTTTAAGTAAAAGACTTTTTTAAAATACCAATAAATGATTCCCCCATATTCATGAATCAATAATTTCAAAAGTCTTCTCCTTTTTTTAAGATTATCAAATTTCTCTCTGAATGTAGATGAAGAGTATAGAAAAAACTTTTTTTTATAAAAGTATGAAAATACTAATTTTACTCTTTTGGCATGATAGAAAGAGGTTATGATAATTGGTTTTTCTATACGATGTTTTATTAGAAACTCTGCAGCCTTTCTACAATCATTAATGGTTGAGTTTGAATAATCAAGTTCGATTATATCTTTTGGAGGTATGCCTTTTTTAATTAAAAAATTTCTTCCCGTTCTTCTATGTTTTCCACATATAAAATTCCCTGCCAACAATATTTTAGTATTAGGTCTATAGAGTTCAATCGCAGACTCCAATCTATTCTTAGTGCTAATTCCCAGTATATTGTATCTCTTACATCCTCCACTCAAAACAACAATATGAGAGTAATTTACTCTTTTAATTTCTTTCAAAGGAGGGGATTTAACCTTTAACGGTAATTCGAGGAGAGGATAGATGTAGCCCGAAAGTACAAGAACAATAATTATCAGAACAAGAATTAAAAACCCCCATTTTAATCTCATTTTTAATCTTACCATTCAATTACTTTAATGTAAATTAACCCTCCTCTTTTTTATACTATCTCCTTTCCTTTATGAAATATCCTTTTTATATTGAGATCTTTATCAAGGATTAGGAAAGAAGCCTCTCCCCCATCTCTGAGCTCCGGTATTGGGAATTTAAAAAATTTTCTGCTGTTAATAGTTGCTATCTTTATAATCTCATCCACCTTAATTCCTATTTTTTTAAGTATTTTTATTTGCTCTGATATAAGTGTTGCGCCCCCTATAAGCATTCCATTTTTATCAACAAGTTTTTTTTGTTTGCTTTCAGGATTAGCCAAAGGTATAAGATCGGATACTATTGAAAAATCAGAACCTTTCATTTTATAAAAAAGCTCAATAAAGTCCAAGGATGTGTGAACACCATCCGCTATAATTTCAATGTCAAGGTCATACAGAAAACCTGCTCCTGTAAGTCCTATTTCTCTGTGATGAAGAGAACTCATTGCATTGGGGAAATGAGTCATATGACGTACACCCATTTTATAAATTCTCTCAAAATCTTTAAATTTTGCATTACTGTGTCCCAAAGATGGGATTTTCCCTTTTTCCAATGCTTTTTTTATTAGGGTCTCGGAATTGGGTGTTTCAGGAGCAAAGGTGAAAGTTTTTATTTCTTCTATTTTTAGAAATTCCTCTATGTTTTCTAAGGTGGGTTTAAGAATCGAACCAATCTCCTGAGCTCCTCTCTTTTCCTCACTAATGAAAGGACCCTCTACGCGTAAAAATGGGAAAATGGATTCCGGATTCTTTTCTCTGTATTTTCTGAAATCTTCAGCTATTTTTATTAAATTATCCAAAGAATCATTCATTAAGGTGGGAATAACTATATCAAACCCTTTTTTTATGAGGATTTTTTCAAG
>JALXDT010000022.1 GCA_027070475.1 Candidatus Aminicenantota bacterium
GATTTATAAGAAAAAGATTTTTATGAAGAAACTTTGAGCTTATCTCTTTTAACATATCTTTTGTCCTTTGAGATTTTGCCTGAATTTCTATTTTTTTTACTTCAAAATCAGGAGAAGTTGTAAGATATTTAATGATTTTATAACTTAACAAGAGGGAAAGAGAGAAGATAAGAATTAAAAGAATAGTTTTTAATATATTTCTTGCAGTATGTTTTCTCTTTTTTAAAACCTTTTCACCATTATTAACTCTTTTGTATACTCCTTTGGCTGAATATACATAGGTATATCTACTCATTTTACCCTCCTGATAAATTCCGGGATAAGGTTTCTAATATCCCCTGCTCCCTGAAAAATTATTAAATCTCCAGTTTTTTTTATCTGGATTAATTTATCCACAATATCCTCTCTTTTCTTAACAAAAATAATATTATCAAATCCCTGATTCTTAAATTCCCTGAACAAAAGCTTAGAGTTAATACCTTTTATTGGATCTTCTCCTGCAGAATAAATTTCCGTAAGAATGATAAGATCAGCTTTTTTAAAGGCTTCAGGAAAACTCTTTAAAAGTATTTTTGTCCTTGAATACCTGTGAGGCTGAAAGACTACAATTAATCTATCTCTCTTTTTCAAACTTGCTATATCCAGATTTGCTTTAATCTCCGTAGGATGATGCCCATAATCTTCTACAACAGTAATATCATTTTCATATTTCACATCATATCTTCTACCGACTCCTTCAAATTCTTCAAGAGCTTTTTTTATTGTAGTAAAAGGTATTTTAAGATAACATGCAGCAGTTGTAGCAGCAAGGGCATTCATAATATTGTGTTTCCCAGCAACCTTTAAATTTATTGTTCCCTGTTCCTCTCCATTATAGAAAACTTTAAAAGAAGAGGCTTCTTTATTTATTATTTCTCCTCTTATATTAGAATGTTCAGAAAAACCAAAGGTTTTAACAATCCTTTTTATATCCTTAATAATGCTTTTTGAGACTTTATCATCTGAAGAAAGAACTGAAATCCCGTAAAAAGGAACAGAGTTTGCAAATTTTACGAATGCCTTCTTTAACTTTGTAAATGTTCCATAGTGATCAAGATGCTCTCTATCAATGTTGGTAATTATGCTAACTGCAGGAGAAAACTTTAAAAAAGTTCCATCACTTTCATCAGCTTCAACAACCATTAAATTCCCCTTTCCTACTTTTGCTGATGTTCCGAAATTTTTAACAATTCCTCCTACAACAACCGTAGGTTGAAATTTTGACACTTCAAGTATCTGTCCTAACATTGATGTTGTCGTTGTTTTCCCATGTGATCCTGAAATTGCGATTCCAAACTTTAATCTCATTAGTTCTGAAAGCATCTCAGCCCTTCTTAAGATAAGTATTTTTTTCTCTTTTGCAGCAATAAGTTCAGGATTGTTTAACCTTATAGCAGATGAATAGACAACGACCTGTTCATCTCTAATATTTTCCTTTTTATGCCCCCTTAATACTTCAATACCAAGATTCTTTAAATACTTAACTGTTTCACTATTTAGGTTAATATCCGATCCTCTGACTCTATAACCCATATTATGTAAAATTTCAGCAATTCCACTCATTCCGCTTCCACCAATACCTATCATAAAAACTCTATCAATCTCTCCGTATCTTTTCATTTACTCTTTCCCGATCCTATTTTTATCAAAATACTAACTGCGAAAATAAGCACTACAAGAGATGAGCCTCCATAACTTAAAAATGGTAGAGGAATCCCTTTGGGAGGAAAAATTCCTATTACAACTGAAATATTTATTAATGTTTGAATGACAATCCAGAAGGTTATCCCGGAAGCAATCAAATAGTTTTGAATATTCTTCGTTTTTAGAGAAATTTTAATTCCCTGTATGGCAAAGTAAATAAACAAAAGGACAATAAAAAATGTCATAATAAAACCGCCTTCTTCTCCAATTACTGAGAATATAAAATCTGTATGAGCATAGGGAAGATAATAAAGTTTTTGTGTTGAATCTGCAAGACCAACCCCACTAATTCCTCCCGAACCAAGTGCAATTAATGATTGAATTATTTGAAAACCTCTTCCCAGTGGATCTGACTCATAATCAAAGAGAGTCACTATCCTTTTTAATGCATAGTTATAAAAATACAGGGCAATAGCACCAAACATAAGAAACACTGTTCCCATACTTAAAAGATATTTAATTCCAACTCCACCAAGGTAGAAAATTATCCCACTCAATATGATTATCATAGCGGCTGTTCCGAAATCAGGCTGTTTTATTATTAAAATTACTATTAATCCCACTATAATCAATGGAACAACAATACCATAGATACCTTTGTTTATCTGCTCTCTTTTCCTTGAGAAAAAGTAAGAGAGATAAAGTATGATACTCAGTTTTGCAAGCTCTGAAGGTTGAAAAGAAAAGCTTCCGAATCTTATCCATCGCTGAGTATTATTTATTATAGGAGATGAAAATGTTAGAAACAGTAATATTATTGTTAATATTAGAAGACTGTACACAAAAAGAGGGGCTTTGTAGAACTCTGTTTTTGAACGGATAACAAAATACATAATAGCAAATCCAACCAACAAATAAAAAAGATGTTTAGCGAAAAAATAGTGCGGTTTACCATAGAGCTCTGAAGAAAGAATCGCAGAAGCACTGAAGACAGCAATTGCTCCGATAATAGTTAAAAGGATAATGGGAACCATAAGTTTTTTATTTATTCCGGGAGGTTTAACCATTTTCTATCTCCTTTTTTAGCATTTTAACTAAATTTTTAAAATCTCTTCCCCTCTCCTCAAAGTTTTTATACATATCAAAGCTCGCACAGGCAGGAGAGAGAAGAACAAGATCTCCCTTTTCCGCTAAACTGTATGATGTTCTAACTGCCTCCTCCATAGTATTAACTTCAATGAACTCAATGTCTTTATCCAATTGCTTTTTAATCTTCTCTCTGGCAGCACCTATTAAGATTAATTTTTTCACTTTTGATTTTATAAGGTCATTTAACACGGTAAAATCTCCCCCTTTATCCTTTCCGCCTAAAATAAGTATTATTGGAGAATCAAAGCTTATCAATGCTTTGTAAGTTGCATCAATATTTGTAGCCTTTGAATCATTAATAAATTTCACACCGTTTATTTCTCCACACAATTCTGTTCTATGTTCAAGCCCTTTAAAGGTTTTTATCCCTTTTTTAATCTCAGAATTTTTTAGGCCTACAATCTTCATAACCCCCACAACAGCCATAGTATTTTCTATATTATGAATTCCCAGAAGGGGAATATCAGAAAAATTTAAGACCTCTTCATCTTTGTAAATAATTTTATTGTTTTTTGTATAGATATCAACATTCTCCTTCTCTATTGAATACAAAACCTTTGTTGCTTTTATCGTATTCAAATTATTTTTTATATATTCATTCTCTATGTTTAGAACTGCAAAATCCGTATTTTGCTGATTTTTAAATATATTAAACTTTGCAATAGCATAATCCTCAAAATTACTGTATCTGTCCAGGTGGTCAGGCGTTATATTCAGCAATACAGAAATAAATGGTTTGAATTTTTTTATTTTCTCAAGTTGAAAACTTGAAAGTTCAACAACAAAATATTCGGAGTTCTCTTCCGCAAATTTTATCAAAGGGATTCCGATATTGCCTCCTATCGTTGCTTCCACTCCAGACTCTTTTAAAATATGATAAATCATTGAAGTAACCGTTGATTTCCCATTTGAACCAGTAATCCCGATTATCTTACTCTCAATAAAATAGGAAGCAAACTCTATCTCCGAAATAATATCTTTTCCTTTTTCTTCCAGTTCTAAAACAAAGGAGCTTTTTGAAGGAACTCCCGGAGAAATCACTATAAGATCACAGTCCTTTAAAAACTCAAAACTATTTTTCCCAATTTCATATTCATACCCTTTTTCAATTAACTCTTTTTCCAATTCTCTCGAAGATGACAGCTCTGAGACCTTTACCTTTCCGCCTCTTTTTTGAACAAACTCTGCCACAGCTTTTCCGGTTCTTGAATACCCTATAATACCAACTATTTTATTTTTCAATTCCATCTTTTACCTCTTCAATCAATTTATAGAGATTAGTTCCATGGGAGCCCTTAATTAGGATTGATACATCCTCTTTCAGCAAGGAGAAAAATCTTTCCCTAAACTCTTTGTAAGAATCATAAAAGAATACTCTTTCACTCCACTCCTTTTTCTCTCTTAAAATTTGGTATGGATAAATCATATCTCCCTGAACAAAGTAGATCTTATCCACTTTATCCTTTAATTCTTCAAAATATGAGGCTACCTCTTTATGTATCTGAACACTTTTTTCTCCCAATTCCAAAATTTCTCCTACAATAATAATTTTCTTTCCTTTAATAAGTTTAAAATCATTAAGAATGAGTTTTAATGCGTCGGGGTTTGAATTATAACTATCATCCAAAATTAAAGAATTATTTATTTTAATTATCTCTCCTCTGTGGATATAAGGTTTTAGGAGCTTCACTCTTTCCATTATTTTCTTAGATTTCAAGCCCAATGCTTTAGCAAGTGAGATTGCAGCTATAAGGTTTTCTATATGGGTTGAGAGAAATATATTTGATTGGAAAATTTCACGTTCCTTCCCATCTGTAAAAGCCAATCTTGTACCATTCAAAAGATCCCTTTTGATTATATTAAATCTGAAATCTGCCTCCTCTGACATTCCAAAGAATATTTTTTCTCGATATTTATCTCCTATCTTTTTTGTAAACTCATTGTCAAAATTTAAAAGAATTTTTCCATCTTTTTTAAGACCAGCAAATATTTCTTCCTTTGCTCTGATTACACCCTCCACAGTTCCCAGTTTTTCTAAATGAGTCCTTAATATATTTAATATCGCAGCTATATCGGGTTTTATCATTAGAGAATTCTTTTCAATTTCTCCAAATCTGTTTGTCCCTAATTCAAAGACAGCTACCTCTGTCTCTTCCTCAAATTTTTCCAGTATCCCGAGAGGAACTCCAATATCACTGTTAAAATTCTTAGGGGTTTTAAAAGTTTTATAGAAACCCTCTAAAATAAAGGCTAAAAATTCCTTTGTCGTTGTTTTACCAGCACTGCCGGTTAAAGCTATCACTTTTGCCGAAGACTTTCTCAGAATTTCTTTTGCAACATTATACAAAAACTCATGAGTATCATCTACAATTATCCCTGTAAATCCATTTTCTATTTGAATCTCTTTTTGACCAATATAGCCTTTTGCTCCTTTTTTTAGAGCTGATTCTATATAATTGTTACCATCATTTTTATCTGTTTTAAAAGCAAAGAAAAGCTCTCCTCCCTTAATAAGCCTTGAATCATAGGCAAAAGAGGAGAACTCATTTTCGCGACTCCCTATTATTTTTTTTACTCCCTTAATCCTTTTTAAAAAATCAACCGAGAGTTTTACCATTTCCCTTTAACCTCCTCAAGAGCTTTTTTAACCTCCTCAAAATCTGAAAAATGAATAACTTTATTCCCTAATATCTGATAGTCCTCATGCCCTTTTCCGGCTATTAAAACAGCATCATTTTTGTTGGCCATTTCCACAGCCTTTCTTATTGCCTTTCTTCTATCGCTTTCCACCATATAATTATGATTTACTGCCCCTTTTACAATATCCTCAATTATTTTATCAGGGTCCTCTGTTCTCGGATTATCAGATGTTATAATTGCAATATCTGACAGTTCTGTTGCAACCTTTCCCATCCTCGGTCTCTTTGTTTTATCTCTATCCCCACCTGCACCAAATACAGTTATAATTCTTTCAAAATTCAGGTCCTTCAAGGTAAGAATTGCTCTTCTCAAAGAATCATCAGAGTGGGAGTAATCTACATAAATATTTGTATATGGATTTTCCACAAAATCCAATCTTCCCGGGATTTTAATAAACGAAGAGGAAAAAGCCTCCTCTACTTTTTGGGAGGTAAACCCAAGATTTGATAAGATCCCTATGACAGGTAGAATATTATAAATATTCGTCTTCCCGATTAAATTTGTGCTTATATTAAAATTTTTATTGTTATAGTTTATTTCTATATTAGTTCCGCTTCTTTTAAGAGAATAATCTACTACTTTAATTTTATTAAAAGGGGAGAAACCAAAGGAGACAGAGCAATCTTTTAAATCATTTAAAATTCTCTTCCCATATTCATCATCTCCATTTACAAAGCAGAGCCCTCCCTCATCGCATATTTTTTTTATAAAACTTTTTTTAACTGAAAAATAGTTTTCCATGGTTTTATGATAATCAAGGTGATCTCCAGAAAGGTTGGTAAATACTCCATATTTGAATTTTAAAGAAGAAACTCTCTTTGTATCTATGGCATGGGAGGAAACCTCCAATATTGCTATTCTCACTCCATCATTGTACATTTTTTTAAGGAGTTCAAAGATTGTGTGAGCCTGTGGAGTGGTAAGCTTTGCTTTTATTTTCTCGTTTTTCCACCTATAATTTATTGTACCTATAACTCCTACGGAAATTAAAAGTTTTTTCAATATAGCCTCAAGAATAAATGCTACCGAGGTTTTCCCGTTTGTTCCTGTTATTCCAATAAGATTCATCCTCTCATCAATATTCTTATAAAATTTTTTAACAAGAATGGAAAAGATCTCTCTTTCCCTCTCTGATATTAAGACGGGTATATCTTCTGTGTTTAAATCTTGATGGGTTAGAATTGCTGAAGCGCCCTTGGTTATTGCATCCTCTGCAAATTTGATACCATCCGTCTTAAGACCTTTAAAAGCTCCGAAAAGGCTCCCTTTTTTCACTTCTGCAGAATTATCTGTAAGGCCAGTAATCTCTACATCTTTAAAATTTTGAATTTTCAGATCCCTTATATCTTTAATTAACTCTGCTAATTTCATCAGTATTACCGTTTTGTTTTGTATCTTCAGCTTTTGCAAATATGAGCTTATTTTTTTCTAAAAATGAAGGGAATATACCAAGATGTCTTAAAGATTCCTCTGCCACAGTTTTAAAAACAGGAGCTGCAACTTCTCCACCATAGTACTTATTGTTTTGGGGATCATTAATCACAACGATTATTGATAACCTGGGTTTTTCCACAGGCACAAAGCCCATAAAAGAGCTGAAATAGTGTTTGGTAGAGTATTTACCATTAATTGCTTTTCTCGCAGTTCCTGTCTTTCCTGCCACTGTAAATCCCTCGATTGACGCTTTTTTACCTGTTCCATAATCAACAACAGCTTTTAAAAAGGATTTCATGATTTTAACTGTCTTGTTAGACAAAACCCTTCTCTCTTTTCTCTTTTTAAGTATAGGCCCTTCCTTAACTATCGTGGGAGGGATATAATAACCTCCCGAAGCTATTACATTGAGAGCTGTTAGCATCTGGATTGGTGTTGTTAAAAGCCCATAACCGATTGCCATCGAAGCCTGAGTAACACCACTCCATCTTTTTAAAGGAGCCAATATCCCGGAGGATTCACCGGGAAGCTCAATTCCTGTTCTATACCCAATTCCGAATCTTTTTTCAAAACGATAAATCTCTTTGGGCTTTAAGAGCAAAGAAAGTTTGATTGTTCCAATATTTGATGAATGGGAAATGATCTCTTTGGGAGAGAGATAGGTGAATTTTGTGTGATCCGTGAAGACTTCTCCTTTGTAGTTAAACCTTCCGTCTTCACAGTAAATTGGTTTTAAAAGATTGAGCTTTGCTCTTTCAAGTACTGAAGAAGCAGTAATAACTTTAAATATTGAACCGGGCTCATAGTTTAGCTCTATTGCAAGATTTTTTCTTCTATCCCTTCTAAGAGTTTTTAAATTATTTGGATTATAATCGGGGTAGGAAGCCATAGCTAAAACCTCTCCTGTCATAGGATTCATTACAATGATTGTGCCATTGATGGCTTTGTTTTCTATAACAGCTTTTGTTATTTCTCTCTGGGCTATATATTGAAGTATAAGATCAATTGTTAGTACAATGGACTCTCCCTTTTCAGGTCTTTTTATTATTTTTGCCTCATATATCTTTCTTCTTGCATCCTGCTTTATAATAGCCTCTCCTCTCTTACCCTTCAAATAATTATCAAAGTACTTTTCTATACCCTCAAGGCCCTCATTATCAATATTAACTGTTCCCAGAATATGACAACCTATCCTCATATTCGGATAATGCCTCTTTTTATCCTTTATTGCATGAACATTTTTTAAATTTAAACTAAAGATCTTTTCCTTTTCCTCTTCCCCTGTTTTTCTTAAAATCCAGATAAATCTTCTCTTTTCTTTAATCCTTCTTAATATTTTTTTATACTCTTCAGGTTGAATATAAATCTTTTTGCTAATTTGCCTGATTTCTTTTAAGGATTCTCTCTGGTTTTTATTTTCAAGATAAATCGAATAGCTTTTTGATGTCAGAGCAAGAACCTTTCCATTCCTATCATATATATATCCTCTCTCTGGAGTTATTTTTATAATTCTTTCATTTTGCCTTGTTTTTATTTTTTTAAATTTCTCAGCATTGAGCACCTGAACATAAAAAAGTCTTGCTATAACAACAAAAAACCATATAAATATAGCTATACTTAAAATAATAAGTCTGTTTTTATCCACTGAACTATTCGTTTTTACCATTTTTAATCACAATTATTTCATCCTCTTTGACCTTTATAAGTCCCAACTTGTTTTTTGC
>JALXDT010000023.1 GCA_027070475.1 Candidatus Aminicenantota bacterium
CACCCGTTAAAAGAGAGGCTGCCATAGCAGGTAGAGCTGAATTCTTTGCACCAGATATTTTAATTTCTCCCGATAATTCTCTTTGTCCTATAATCTCCAATTTCATAGAAAATAATAATCTAAAAAAGCATTGATGTAAATAGTTCTTTGTTATCTAAAAACACAAAAGAAAGGAAACAAGAACAGTTTTATTGATAAATCAATATTTTTAGAGTAAAATATAAACTCTTTGTGGAGAAAAAATGAATCTCAGCGAACTTTTAAAAAAATTCTATTCACTTGCAGTTCCATATCTTTTTAAAACTCAAAAAGATGCTGCATTTGTTCTATTTTCCATTCTTTATACTGCATTGAAGAAAAATGAGAAAATTAATTCAAGTACGAAGATAATAGTTCCGAAACTGATAACTATTGAAACAGAAAAACCTGATGATTTTATTCTGTTTTTCTTTAATAATAATTCTGTTTTGAAAAAGCTTTACAAAAAGGAATTAGAGTCAAAAGATTTGGAAAAATTGAGAAAAGATTTTAAAATCCTCTATCCCTTAATTGAGTTAAAAGAACCCTTTTTATGCTTTATTTTGGGAGAGGAATTAAAGAATGGTGACCTCTATGATGCCTATAAGAAGTATAAAGAAAAAAGGAAAAAGATTGTTTCGGGTATTAAAAGTATTAAAATTTCCGAATTCAAGGAGGATATTTTTAATATCATAAAACTTATAATTGAAACTTTTGCAGAGGAATTCTATGATAAGAAAGAGATCAGGGAGTATTTATTTGAAAAACTTTCATAAACACATAATACTCATTTTCTTATTTTTAACGATTACTGCCTGCGTTTCTCAAAAGGCTAAAATTGAAACCATCTATTCAAAAGCTGAAAATCTTTATAAAACAGGACATGTGGAAAAAGCTATTTCTTATTATAAAAGTGTAATTTCAAAGGCAGAAAAGAGTAAAGACCTTTCACCCTTTTTGAGATCCTATTACAAAATTCTCTCATATTATAGAATTGGTGAAATAGACAAAGCCCTTAAAGAAATTGAAGAGATACCTTTTCCCTCTTCATTTTATACTGATAATTATCTTTTGCTTAAAGCTATTTATTTTAATGAACTGGGATTGAACCTCATTTCAAAAGAGATTTCGGAAAATCTTCTTTATACCAAAAATGATGATATTTTAGAAGAGGCCATTCTCTTATTTTCAAAAAACATTATAAAACTCCATAATTCTAAAAATTTAAACGAGAAGGAATTTCTTAGCTCTATTAAAAAGATAAAGGGAGTGTTAAAAAAACACTTTACTTCACCGATTATTCATTATTCTCTCTTTTCACTTTATCTGAACAACAGGGATTATAAAGAAGCTTTGGATGAAGCAGTTTTAAGTCTGGAGTTAGGAATAAAGGGAACATTAAAGAGGGACCTGCTATTTTCTATTAAATATATTAGCTCAAAACTTGATGAAAGTATCTTGAAAAATTATGAAAGAATTTTAAGGAGGTATAATGTTACCAACGATTGAGTGGAAAGATGATCATATAATTATGATTGATCAGCGAAAACTTCCTGAGGAAGAAATTTATCATGAGCTGAGAACTTTTGAAGCTGTGGCAGAGGCTATTGAAGAAATGATTATAAGGGGAGCTCCAGCCATAGGAATAGCTGCTGCAATGGGAATCGCATTGGGATATAAGAATCTTGAAAAAGATGATGAAGAGATACTTTTAAAAATTTGCAAACGTCTTTCTGAAACAAGACCAACAGCAAAAAATCTTTTTTGGGCAATAGATAGGATGAAAAATCTTTACTATTCCCTTGGTAATAGAAGCTTTGAAGAAAAAAGGAGCGCCTTAATTAATGAGGCTCTAAAAATAGAGAGGGAAGATGTTGAGATGAACAAAAAGATGGGAGAATTTGGCAGTAGCTTAATTGAGGATGGAGATACGATTTTAACTCACTGCAATGCAGGAGCCCTTGCAACAGGAGGTTTTGGAACCGCCCTCGGAGTAATAAGAGCTGCTCATTTTTCAGGAAAGAAAATCAGGGTTTTTGCCGATGAGACAAGACCATTTCTTCAGGGTGCAAGGTTAACAACATGGGAACTCGTAAAAGAGGGAATAGAAACATATCTTATTTCCGATAATATGGCAGGTTTTTTCATGAGAAAGGGAGAAATTACAAAAGTTGTTGTTGGGGCAGATAGAATTGTTTCAAATGGAGATATTGCAAATAAAATTGGTACTTATTCTGTTGCTGTTTTAGCAAAAGAAAATAAAATTCCTTTTTATGTAGCTGCTCCCTATTCCACTTTTGATTTATCTCTGGAAAGAGGGGATGAAATTCCTATTGAAGAAAGAAAGAAGGAGGAGGTTTACCAGATAAATGGGAAGAGAATAGCCCCTGAAGGAGTAAAAATAAAAAACCCTGCTTTTGATATTACTCCAAATGAACTTATATCAGCAATTATAACAGAGAAGGGAATTATTTATCCTCCTTATAAGGAAAACATAAAGAAAATTATGGGAGAAAGAAAGTGAAAAAGAATTTGAATGTTTATGATAGTATACTTGATGCTGTTGGAAATACCCCGCTTGTAAAACTCAAAAAAATAGAGACAGATTTGGATATAGAAGCCTATGCAAAGATTGAGTTTTATAATCCAATGGGAAGTATAAAGGACAGGATAGCAAAGTACATGATTGAGAAAGCTGAAAGGGAAGGAAAGATAAAGGATGGCTCTGTAATAGTTGAAAATTCCTCGGGAAACACAGCCCTTGGACTTGCCCTTGTTGCTATTCAGAAGGGATATAAATTAAAGATTGTTATAAGAGATAGGACAAGCAAAGAAAAGCTCAATCTCCTTGAAGCTCTTGGAGTGGAGTTGATTAAGGTAGACAGTACCTTACCCCCTGAAGATCCGAAGAGTTATAATAAAATTACTCCAAGTATAGTTGAAAAGACTCCGAATTCATATTTTCCTGACCAGCATAATAATAGAGATAATAATGAGAGCCACTACATGACCACAGGTCCTGAAATATGGGAGCAGATGGAGGGTAAGATTGATTATTTTGTAGCAGGGATTGGAACCGGAGGAACTATATGCGGAGCTGGAAAATATCTAAAGGAAAAAGACCCTAATATAAAGGTTATTGCCATTGATCCTGTAGGTTCTATATTTTATGATTATTTTCACTATGGAAAACTGACGAAAGCATCTCCATATCTTCTTGAAGGCCTTGGTGATGAATTTTTAATAAAATGTGTGGATTTTTCTGTAATAGATGATATGTATAAAATTAGCGATAAAGAGGCTTTTCTATATACAAGAAAACTGGTAAGAGAGGAGGCTATCTTGGGAGGAGGTTCAAGTGGAGCCGCATATTGGGGAGTTTTAAAACTCATAAAATCTCTAAAAAAACCGGCAAGAATTGTTACAATTTTCCCTGATACAGCTTTCAAGTATGTTAGTACGATCTTCAATGATGAATGGATGAAGGAAAAGGGTTTTTTGTGAGAAAAATAAAAAATAATCCTACTAATTAACGATAAAAAAATTTAACCCCCTAAAACTTTTCGCTTCGGTAAGATTATTTTTGACGCAGAGGGGTTTTTTGACTTATGCAAAACATTAGGCTATAATTTCTTCATTCAAAATGAAAAAAATCTATAAATTAATATTTGTTTTATTCTTGTTTCTTCCTATCATTAGTTTAACCGATTGTTCCTTTAAAAAGAAAAAAAAATATAATGTTGTACTGATCGTTGTTGACACATTAAGAGCAGATCACCTCCCTTTTTATGGATACAAAAAGAATACAGCTCCCTTTTTAAACAGTCTTTCTAAAAAAGCTGTGCTTTTTAAGCATACCTTTTCCGCTTCCTCCTGGACAGCTCCAGCTACAGCATCTATTTTTACATCTCTTTACCCTTTTCAACACGGAGTTCTTATGTGTCTTCTGGCAATCAAAAGAGCTATGAGGCTTGATCCTACTATAAAAGTCAACAAAATACCTCCTCAGATAACCACAATTCCTGAAGTTTTGAAGAAAGAAGGATATTTGACATACGGAATTTCAGACAATTTGAATATAGGAAAGATTGAGGGTTTTGATCAAGGTTTTGATAAACTTGAAACATATGGATATAAAAAAGCTCCATTTATAACTCAAAAAACATTAAGCTGGAAAAACAAATTGAAATCACAAAAGAAATATTTTCTTTTTATTCAGTTTATGGACCCCCATGCCCCATATCATAAAAGAGAACCATGGTATGAACCTAAAGATGATTTTAAAAAAGATAGAGTATCAAGGTATGATAGTGAAATTAATTTTGTTGACTCTTATATAGAAAAACTTTATAAAGAATTTCAATGGGATAAAAACACATTATTAATAATCACATCAGACCACGGAGAAGGTCTTTGGGATCATGGACATATGGATCACGGACAATCTCTTTACTTAGAAGAAATAGAGGTTCCCCTGTTAATTATCTATCCGGAGATAAGAGAAAAAAAGGTTATTTACACAAACGTTAGTACAATTGATATATTACCAACAATAAGGGGAATATTGAACCTCAATTCATCGTCTCAGGATGAAGGACTAAATTTAGTTCCTTTGATAAAAAATAGAGATATCCCTAAATATAAAAAAAGAATATTGTTTTCTTACCTCTGGAAGAAAACTGATAAATTATTAGAGTTAAAGGCTTCAATAATGAACAGGTGGCATTTAATTTTTAATCCAAAAAAAGAATTCTTCTTGTTTGATATGTCTGAGGATAAAAAAGAAAAATTCAATCTATACAAAAAATTTCCACAAAAGGTTACCTTTTTGAAAAATAGTTTTAACAAATTTTTTGAGAACAGTAAAAAGTATAAGAAAGTCCAGGAAAAAGTAAAAATAGGAGAAAAAACTTTAAAGAAACTTAAAAGTTTGGGCTATGTTAAATAAGAATTAACCCTACAAAATTGTTTCTAAATACGACAAAAATGTTGATTTTTGGAAAAAACCCTCTCATCCTCCACTTATAAATAATAGTTTTTCTCAATAAAACAAATGGCATGAATTTTGTATTCTTTTTTACTAAATTTGGAGGTAAAGAGGAAATGAAAAAATATTTGCTTTCCTTATTTTTAATTCTTTTTGTTTCAAGTCTTTTTGCTGGTACTTATCTTATTACAAGTCCAACACCAGAGGAAAAATGGTTAAAACTGGGAATTCACAAAATAAAGTGGCTTGTTTTGGGAGATAATACGGAAAGGGTTAACATCTTACTCTATTCAAAAGATGGAAGTAAAAAGATTCTTGATATTGCAAAGAAAATTAAAAATACCGGAGAGTTTATCTGTAATCTGGAAACATTTAAAGATGTCTCTGATGGAGAATACAGAATTTTTATTGTAAGCCCGGAGGGAAATGTTTTAGGCGAGAGTAAACTGTTTAAGATAGTGACAAAAATTTCACCAAATCCTGATAAAATAATAAGAGTTTTATCTCCCTCCATCCCTCTTATTATTACACCAGGCAAATTTATAAGTATAGAGTGGGAAACACAGAAAAAACTCCCTAAAAACTTTCTTGTTGAACTCTATACCTCTGATAAAACAAAAAAGGTCTTATTAATAAAAAGAATGCTACCACCTTTGGTTGGAATTCAAAAAAACAAATTACTTAAAAAGAAACATTTTAAATTTAAATGGATTGTTCCGAATACATTACCTCAGGGAGAATATCTCATAAAGATTTCAGTTCCTGATAAAAAGATAAAAACTTTTACTCCATTAATAAAAATTAACAGGGAAGAAATAAAAAAGGATGTAAGGAGGCATCAGGAAAGATAATACCCCCCAAATTTTTTTAAGGGAAGGGAGACTTTTTTCTCTCTTCCCTTTTTTCATAACCAATGCTTTGTTTTTATATTCAGTAAAAAAATTTTTTAAAAAATTGTGTGATCTGTCCATGATTTCCCCGAGCCTTGAGCTATGAACACTGTCCTAACTACCAAAAAAGTGATTAATAACCTGTAACCAACTATTTATTAAAACCTTTTAAAAAATTGACTAATAAAAACAAACCCTTTCCCTTCAAAGTCAGTTATAGCTTTATACTCAAAGCTATATTGTCCTTCAACAGAATAACGCCAATCAAAAAAGATAGTGCAGGATTGACACACCAACTTTTCTTTAATAATATAAATACTAATTTTTCGGAGGGAAAGATGGAATTAAAATTAAAAGGAAATATCTGGGTTTTAACTGACAAAAAGGGTAATCTCATTGATGACATTGACACTGATCAGATCTATCACAATGCCTATTTGCACATAACAGAGATAGAAGAGATGGGAAAGTATGCACTTGGAAATCTTGAAGGCTGGGAGGATTTTTCTAAAAAGGCAAAACCCGGAGATATAATCATTGCTGGAGCAAATTTTGGTGCAGGTTCTTCAAGGCAGCAAGCAGTGGATTGTTTTAAGGCTTTAGGAATTTCCGCAATCATAGCTGAATCCTTTGGAGCTATCTATAAAAGGAATGCAATAAATTCAGCTTTCCCGATTCTTACCTTTGATTCAGTAAAGGAAAAAGTGAAAAATGGTGAGCTTGAGACAGGAGATCTTGTGGAAATCGACCTTGAAACAGCAGAGTTGAAGAATCTCACAAAGGAAAAAGTTTTTAAATTAAATCCCTTTTCTACTGTACAAAAAGATATATACCTTAAAGGAAGCCTTTTTAAAAATTATAAATAAACTTTAAATTTTAATATCCCCGAAATTATAGTGCTTTTTCACGGGTTCCTTAACATCCCATACGCATTTTAAGCCTCTTGGGAATTGTACAAGGTCTCCTTTTTCTATCTCAATATTACCTTCATCTGTTTCAACAACAACCTTTCCCTCAAGAAAATAACAGGTCTCAGTATCAGAGTAGCTCCAGTCAAACCGTTGAACATCAGATGTCCAGGTGGGCCAGCTTTTTACATTTAATTTCTTTAGCTCTTCTTCACTTGGTTTTTTCTTTATTATTTTCATTTTATCCTCCTATTAAAATTCGTCCGGAAAATTCTTTTTATAGATATAATCAATATTATTTAAAAAGGATTTTACCGAAAAGATATTATCTATATCATTCTCATCCAAATACTTTCTTATTTCCTCATCCGCTAATATTAAATCTTTGAAATTCTCCTTTGTCTTCCAGCTTCTCATAGCATTTCTTTGAACCATCAGATAAGCATCTTCCCTTTTAACACCCTTCTCAGCAAGAGCAAGCAAAACCTTCTGAGAAAAGATTAGTCCCTTGGTTAAATTTAAATTTTTCTCCATGTTCTCAGGATAAACCAATAAATTTTTTGTCAATTTAATTGCTTCTGAAAGCATAAAATCAATGGTTATAAATGAATCCGGAATTATAACTCTTTCAACAGAGCTATGGGAAATATCTCTTTCATGCCATAGAGCATTATTTTCAAGAGCAGCTACAAGATTTCCTCGTAAAAGCCTTGCCATACCTGATAGCCTCTCTGAGTTTACAGGATTTCTCTTATGGGGCATTGCCGATGATCCCTTTTGTCCTTTTGAAAAAAATTCTTCAGCTTCCAAAACCTCTGTTCTCTGAAGATGTCTTATTTCAACTGCTATTTTTTCAAGCGTTGTTCCTGTAATGGCAATAGCTGATAATACCTCAGCATGCCTGTCCCTTTGAAGAACCTGAGTGGAGGCCTTTGAAGGTGTAAGAGAGAGTTTTTTTAAAGCAATCTCCTCAACTTTGGGAGTTATATGAGCATAGGTACCCACAGCCCCTGCAATTCTACCAACTGAAATATTCTTTTCAGCATTTTTTAATCTATCAAAATTTCTTTCCATCTCATTTTTCCATATTAAAAATTTCAGACCAAAAGTTACAGGCTCTGCATGGATTCCATGGGTCCTTCCAATTTGAGGAGTATCTTTATATTTAATCGCCTTTTCCTTTAACACCTCAATTAACTCTTCATACTTTGGTTTTAAAAGTGAAATAGCCTGTTTAATTAAGAGTGAAAGAGCGGTATCAACAACATCATAAGATGTCATTCCATAATGAACGAATCTTGAATCTTGTCCGACAAACTCAGAAACAGAGGTCAAAAAGGCTATAACATCATGCTTTACCTCTTTCTCAATCTCCTCAATTCTTTCAACCTTAAAATTAGCTTTTTCCTTTATTCTCTTTAAAGCATCATCAGGAATAATACCAAGCTCATTCCATGCTTCACATACCGCAAGCTCAACTTTAAGCCAGGTTCTGTATTTGTTTTCTTCAGACCAAACATTTCCCATCTCTTTTAAAGTATATCTCTTGATCATAAAACACCTCTCCTTATAATTGAAATGATAAGGCTACTGTAAGCCTGCTTCCTTTAATGTGAGTTAAAGGATTCTCATCACCAAAAACAAAATATGCTTTCCCGAAAAGATATCTGTATTTCAATTTTAAAAATATGTTTTTATAAACTATTGTTATTCCCCCTTTAAGAGAATAAAGTCTCGGAACATCCGAATCCTGTCCCAATATAAAATATTTCTCTTTTTCAAAACCTAAATCCAGTAATTGAATAAAAAGATTGTTTATAATAATTTTTGCTCCTATTTCATACATATTCCATTTTGAATTATCTATTCCCTTAAAAGTATAAG
>JALXDT010000024.1 GCA_027070475.1 Candidatus Aminicenantota bacterium
GTCTGAGAGGTATGTTCCCAAAAGAATACCAATCAAAAGGCCTAACATAAAAATTAAAGGATATAAAACTTGTTTAAAAAGAAAATAATAGTTTTTTTCTTCATAGGAGGAAATCTTTTTTGACAGCTCAAAATCCATCTCAGGTGAAGTTTTAAGCTCTGTCAATTCGATCCCTTTATTAAAAGCAACTATCCTTTCATAATTTTTTCTACATGTTAAGCAATCTTTTATATGTTCTTCAAAAGCCTTTTTTTCTCTACCCTTTAACTCCCCATTAGCATATATAAAAAAAAGTTTTTCTGCTCTTTTACAATCCATCCTGCACTGCCTCCTCTTTTTTATAAATCAAAGTATTTTTCTTTTCCTCTATCTTTAGATAAATCTTTAAAATATTCTTTGTCGCTCTACTTAATAGTGATTCTACAGCTTTTTCAGAAATTTTAAGCTCCTTTGCCATCTCTTTTATTGTATATCCTTCAAACTTTTGTAAAATTATAACCATTCGCTGGGAAGACGGAAGTTTTTCTAAAATTTTATTTGCCAACTCCTTTTCACTCATTCTCTCCAAAAGAAAATCCTCAGACAGAAGTTCTGCAACCTTCTCAATAGAAACAGTTTTTTTCTCTCTTCTTATCCAGCTAAAAGTTGTGTTTAATGTAATCTTCCTTAAGTATGGCCAAAATGGCCTATCAGAATCAATTCTTTTTTTATTTTTAAAAACATTCAAAAAAACTTCCTGAAAAATATCCTCAGCCTTTTCCCTGTTTTTGACTATATTATAAATTAATGAAAAAACCCTATCTTTATATCTTTTGTAAAGATCAAAGAAAGCAGTTTCATCCCCTTTTTTCAGAGAAACAAGGAGCTCTTTTTCCTCTTCCATAAATATAATACGCTTTTAAATAAAAAAATCCTTCTCTATCCCGGAGGCCATCCAAATTTTCTTCCACCTAAAAGATGTAAATGAATATGAAAAACCTCCTGACCAGCATTTTTTCCATTATTGAAAACCAATCGGTAGCCATCTTTATCAAGTCCTTTCTCTTCAGCAATCTTTCTGGCAATATAGATTAGTTCCCCTATCAAAGGAATATCTTCCTCTTTAATTTCTGCAATATATGGAATATGTTTTTTGGGAATTACAAGAATGTGTGTGGGAGCTTTCGGATTAATGTCTTCAAAAGCAATTATTCTTTCATTTTCAAAAACAATTTTTGAAGGGATTTCCTTTGAAGCAATTTTACAAAAAATACAATCCATTTTCCCTCCTTATTTTACTTTTTTTATTTTTCCACCAACTTTTTTTATCTTTTCAGAAAGCTTCTCATAACCTCTTTCAAGATGATAGATATCGTGGATTATTGTTTTTCCATTGGCAATTAGAGCAGCTATCACCAAAGAGGCTGAAGCTCTTAAATCTGTGGCTAAAACTTCTGCTCCCGACAGCTCCGTTTTCCCCATAACACTTACCTCCCCGTTTCCCAACTTTTTTATATTTGCCCCTAATCTCAAAAGCTCATCCACATGATGAAACCTTCCCGGGAAAATCGTATCCCGAATAATGGATCTTCCTTCCGCTTGAGTTAAAAGAACCATAAATTGAGCTTGCATATCTGTCGGAAAACCGGGAAAAGGTTGGGTTTCTATATCAACAGGTAATATCTTTTTTGCTCTTTTTACTGTAAAAAAATCTTTCCCTTCTTCTATAAAAATCCCCGCCTCATTTAACTTTAAAACAATACTTCTTACATGTTCAGGAATAGTGTTGAAAATGTGAAGCTCTCTTCCTATCAAAGAACCTATTATCAAATAGGTTCCTGTCTCTATCCTATCAGGAATAATAGAATACTTAACAGGATGAAGTTCTTTTACCCCCTTTATTCTTATTAAATCTGTTCCTGCTCCTTCAATTTTAGCCCCCATTTCAATGAGAAGATTGGCAAGATCAGTTACCTCGGGTTCCTTTGCTGCATTCTCTATTATTGTTTCTCCCTCAGCAAGAACAGCTGCCATAATTATATTCTCAGTTCCAGTTACACTTACCTTTTCAAAATTAAGACGAGCACCTTTTAGCCTATCCTTTGCCTTTGCTATTATTGTTCCATGTTCAACCTTTATCTCCGCTCCCATTCTTTTCAGGTTTTCAATATGAAGATCAACAGGCCTCGCTCCTATTTTACATCCTCCTGGATAGGCAACTCTCGCCTCACCAAAACGAGTTAAAAGAGGGCCCAAAACTAAAATAGAGGCTCTCATCTTTTTAACATATTCATAAGGAGCTTCAACTGTTTTTAAATTTTCATTGTTTATCTCTATCCGATTTTTTTTCTTTTGAATTTTTATCTTTCCCCCCAACCCTTCGATTAAAAGCGCCATTGATTTAATATCCTCAACAATAGGTATATTTTCCAATAAAAGTTCACCCGTTAAAAGAGAGGCTGCCATAGCAGGTAGAGCTGAATTCTTTGCACCAGATATTTTAATTTCTCCCGATAATTCTCTTTGTCCTATAATCTCCAATTTCATAGAAAATAATAATCTAAAAATGCCCTGATGTAAATAGTTCCC
>JALXDT010000025.1 GCA_027070475.1 Candidatus Aminicenantota bacterium
AACAATTTTACCTTTGAATTGTGAAAAGCTGATATAGTTGCGGCATTAACACCCCAACTACGAGATTTTTCATGGCCCTTTTTCGCATTTCAGCCGCTATCATATTGTTTTTTATCGCTTTCCCCATTTTTATATTATTATACTTTTTTTCCACACAAATTTTTCAATTTATATTTGGGAGGCAATGAAAACAAAAACTCCACAAGTTCCTTATCAAGAAAGGGGACTCTTACTTCAAGTGAATTCGCCATACTGGCTGAATCCACTTTATAAAGCATATCATTAGGTAAATAAAAACAAAAATCAAACTCAAGAAGTGAATTTAAAGAATTTTCTTCAGGAAAAAAGGTAAGAGGATAATCTGTACCCGAAATATCAGTTATCTTTTTTACTACATCTTCTTTTAAAACCTTTTTCTTCTCCTCTTCTGTAAAAATAGACCTCCATAAAATATGTGATTTTCTCCAATCAAATTTAGCAAAGGAAACAAATCTCTTAATCTTTTGTTCAAATGTTAATCTTTTAAATTTTGGTTTTAAAGAAGAGACAAAAGGTAGAACAACTCTTTCTTTTAAAAAATCCGGAACTTTTCTATAAAATTTATGCAGATAATATGCTTGATATGTTTCATACCCAGCTAAAACCTCATCTCCACCATCTCCGGAAAGCACCATTTTTACTTCTTGAGAAGCTTTTTGACTAACATAGTAAAAAGGTATTATGGAAGAATCTCCTATAGGTTTATCTGCATACCATATTAATTTAATTACATCTTCGACTGGAAAATTATTTTTAACTGTAAAAATTTTATGATCTAAGGAAAGATGCTCTGACACGATTCTTGCATCCTCAACTTCATCATACGAATCATCCTCAAATCCAACAGAATAAGCTTTTATTTTATCCCCAATATTATTCCTCATAAAATAAGAGATTGTGCTTGAATCAAGCCCCCCACTTAAAAAAACACCAAAATCAACATCACTCATCAATCTTTTTTTTACTGCATTATTCAATAAAAATTCAAAGTGATTAAATACTTCCTGTTTATCTTTAAAGTATCTTCTCTCTCTTTTCTTTAAATTCAATTTATAATATCTATTAATTGAAACTTCTCTTGTATCATACTTAATTTTAATATAGTGACCGGGCAAAAGTTCTTTTATCCCTTCAAACAAAGTGTATGGAGCAGGTATATAATTAAATGTTAAAAAATAACTCAAACTATCAATATCAACTTTAGTATTATCAACTATTTGATAAAGAGATTTTATTTCAGAGGCGAAGCCAAAATAATTATCATTTGATTTGTAAAATAGAGACTTAATACCATAAATATCTCTGGCCACGAAAACTTTCTTGTTAACTGTATCAACAATAGAAAATGCAAACATACCATCCAGTTTATCTAATAATTTTATTCCATATTCCTCATAAAGATGAATTATAACCTCATTGTCAGAATTTGATATAAAGCGGTGTCCTCTGCTTTCTAACTCTTTTCTTAATTCTTTATAATTATAGATTTCTCCGTTTGCTATAAGCCAAATAGTTCCAAATTCATTTACCATAGGTTGGTTTGCATTTTCAGATAAATCAACAATCTTTAACCTCGCATGGGAAAGGCCAACATCTTTTTCTATAATTTTACAAGAAATATTATCAGGACCTCTATGAGAAAGAACTTTTATCATATTACAAAGTATTTCTCTATTAACTCTAAAAGAATCTTTTAATTTTACAAGGCCAACAATTCCACACACTTTTAATCTTTCCCTTATTTAATTTGATTCTACTTATCTATTTTACAGAGGCAGGAATAAATTAATTATACGAAGAGTTATAAGATATTTTAATCTATAAATACTTTTTATACCAATCAACAAACTTCTTTACCCCTTCCTCAACAGAGGTGGAAGGTTTATAGTTAAAATCTTTGATTAATTCGGAAACATCAGCATAGGTTGAGGGGACATCTCCGGGCTGCATCGGGAGGAAGTTCTTTTTCGCTTCCTTTCCGAGAGCTTTTTCTATGGCTTTTATAAAATCCATTAGATTCACAGGTTTACTGTTTCCAATATTATATATTTTATATACCTCTTTTCTATCCTTACTTGAAACTATGATTTTATAAACCCCCTCAATAATATCATCTATATAGGTAAAATCCCTTCTCATATTTCCGTAATTATAAACATCTATCGGTTGATCATTTAACATAGCTTTAACAAATTTGAAAAGAGCCATATCAGGTCTTCCCCAGGGACCGTAAACCGTAAAAAATCTTAAACCTGTAGTCTTTAAATTATATAGGTGAGAGTAAGTATGAGCAAAAAGCTCCCCTGCTTTCTTTGTAGCTGCATAAAGGGAAACAGGTTGATCCACTTTATCGCTCTCTTTAAATGGAATCTTTTTGTTAGCTCCGTAAACAGAAGAGGAGCTTGCATAGATGAGATGTTTTATCTTATTGTTTTTACTCGCTTCAAGAATATTCATAAAACCTATAATATTACTATTAATATAAGAATAGGGATGTGTTAGAC
>JALXDT010000026.1 GCA_027070475.1 Candidatus Aminicenantota bacterium
GTAATCCATATTACCATTTTTAAATTTTTTTGAGTAAAAGGAGATATATCTGTTTATATCTCTGCTTTCCCACCCCCTCTTCCATGAAAAGACCAGATTCTTAAAAAAATCTCTCATCTCTCTTACCTTATCCACCTTTAAAAACCTTATCTCTTCAACATTAATAATCGGAGTTTTTTCAAGTGTAATTAAGGGAGATACTTTTATAAGATCAGCATTCCTCATAGCCACACACCCCTTTGTGGAAAAAGGGGTTAATGGTTTAAAAGGATCTTCTGCTCCATGAAGCCAGATTCCTGAACCACTTTTCCCTTCATACAGATCATAGGGATTGGGATAATTCATTACAAAGGCTCTTATTCCATAAAGAGGAGGTAGCTTTTTCCCTTCAAGGATCTTTGTAAAAAAATAAACGCCTTCAGGTGTTTTTTCATCCCCTTCATTTATTTTATCTCCATTATTCTTTCCTGTGGTAATTGTAAATACCATTAATGGGTCAATATCCTCGCCTCTGTAAACATACATCTTCTGGCTCTTTTTTTCCACTAAAAAGGCATAATTATTCTTTCCCAATAGAATAATATTATCAGGATAAAGATTTTCTTTATATGAGAAAAGATTATTAATAGAAAAAATCAATATGAACAAGAAAAAAAGATTAAATTGTTTTAATAAATTCCTCATACCCTTTTGTAATAGCCTCCTTTTGAAGTTTTAATATTTTTTCTATTCCCTTTTCAGCAAGAAGAATTAAATCATAAAGCTCTCTCATGGTAAAAGCTCTCTTTTCTCCAGCTCCCTGTATTTCAATAAGCTCTTTCTTATCGTTCTCCACAATATTAAGATCAACCTCAGCCTCAGAATCTTCATTAAAATCCAGATCAAGACGTTGTTCTCCATTTATTATGCCCACAGATATTGCACTAACAAGTCCCTTAATAGGTTCCTTTTCAAAATGATTTTTAAAAGTCAATTTTTTTAGAGCTAATGCAAGAGCTATTGCTCCTGCATTAATGGAAGCTGTCCTTGTCCCACCATCAGCTTGAATAACATCGCAATCGATGTATAAAGTTATCTCTCCAAGCTCCTTTAAATCCACCATATAACGAAGAGCTCTTCCTATCAATCTTTGAATTTCCTGAGATCTTCCAGAAATTCTCCCATTGGTTCTCTCTCTTACATTTCTTTTCTGAGTAGCTCGAGGAAGCATACTGTATTCTGCAGTTAACCAACCTGTTCCACTTCCTTTTAAGAAAAAAGGTACTTTTTTCTCTATGGAAACACTACACACTACTTTAGTATCTCCATCTTCAACAAAACATGAACCTTCAGCATATTTCAAATAGTTTGGGATAAACTTTATCTTTCTTAATTCATCATTTTTTCTGTTTGACTTTCTTCTCAAAAAACCTCCAGAAAATTTGCTTATTATTTTATATCAAAATTTATAGAAAGTTCTCTGGCTATTTCCTCCATAACAGAATAAACTTTATCCTGGACGGGGACTTTCTCTTTATGCTTTAGTTCTAACTCATACTCTTTTTCACCAGCTATAAATATCCTGTCTTTCCCTTCAGCCTTCTCAGAGTTTTTCATTGTATCCTGAAGTTTGTCCATACCTTCTTTTATTTTGTTCAAACCTATGAAAGCATCAGGATTAATAATCCCCACAAAATGGCAAACATCAGCAGGTTGCCCTTTTTTCCCATAAACAAATGGGCCAAAAGAGCCTCCTGAAAAAATACCCGTGAAAATCTCAACTATCATTCCAAGTCCATATCCTTTATGACCTCCTGTGAGCTCTTCGCCTCCGCCAAGAGGAAGAAGCCCTCCTCCTTTTCTCTCTTTTAGATTATCAAGAACTCTCTGAGGATCATCCGTGGGAATACCATTTTCATCTGTTGCCCAAACCTTCGGAATTTTTTCTCCCTTTCTTGCATATACTTCAAGCTTACCTCTCGGAACAGTAGAGGTCGCCATATCCAATAAGAAATCAGGGTGTTTATCAGCAGGCACTCCCACTGCAATAGGATTTGTTCCTATTAATGCATTTTTACCAAAAGTCGGTACAACAAGAGGAAAGGTATTTGTCATTGAAATTCCGATTAACCCCTCTTTTAATGCCATCAAAGGATAATAGCCCGCAATCCCATAGTGATTGGAGTTTCTAATAACAGCAAAGCAGATATAATTCTTCTTTGCCTTTTCTATACACTTTTTTGTTATTTCATAGGTTATAACCTGTCCCATTCCACCATTACCATTGGCAACTATTGAAACAGGTGTCTCCTTTTCAATCGTAGGTTTTGCATCAGGAATCATAACACCATTTTTTATACCATCAACATACCTTTTTAATCTTGCCACACCGTGGGATTCAACTCCCCTCTTGTCAGCTTCAATCAGTACATCTGCAATTACTCTTGCACCTTCTTCGGGGACATTGAGTTTTTTAAAAACTTCTGTGACAAAATCATTTAATTTTTTTACATCTACTTCTATATATGATGCCATAAAAAACCTCCTAAATTTTATTG